>JBFMGC010000042.1 GCA_040752815.1 Candidatus Zixiibacteriota bacterium | reverse complement strand
TTGAGCCCGACCTTGTCCCGCTGCGCGGGACAGGTCGGGCGGTGACCTGACGCCGTGAGGGGATTCGTGGTGGACGAGGACGTCCACCACGCACGGAATCTTCACCCACCCCAAGGGGTGGGGCACCCAGGGGTCCACCCGGCACGTGGTCACCACCTACCGTTCGCCGCAGGCGGAGTGGGGTACCGGAAAGATTCTGACAAAAATCGACAGACATATTTTAATAATCGGCCATACTGCACAAATGTTCAGTAGTACGATAAGCCCGCCCCGCCCCCATGTCAATAACATCCTGTAAGCTATTGTTTAATCAGAAGATATCAGCACGAGCCCGACAGAACGGAACGGTCGAAAAAGCTCCTGGCGAGCAACGCTGTCGGGCTACCGGCCGGCCCGCCAGTCATCGAGCTTCTTTTCAAACCAGACCGCAGTCGGGTCCAGGGCAAGTGATTCATTGGCGAGTCGCACGGCCTCGCTGGTGTTGCCGCGTGCGTAGCAGATTTCAGCCAGCAGGCGAAGATGACTGGCGCGGAACTTGTCGCCGGTGGCCTGTTTGGTCGCAAGACGAACGTAATACTCGGCTTCACCGAGATTGATATTACGCCGGAGACACCACTCGCCGAACTGGAAGTAACGCGCCGGGTCCTTCTCCCAGCCGTCGCCCATAGACTGCTTCCTGACCGATATCGCCTCGGCGCTGTCGCGGAACACATGCAGAGCATAATCGGCCAGAAGGTCGCGATGAAGATCGATCCCGTCCTTGTCTTTGCGGTTGGCCGTCGCCTCCATACCGGCCATCAGATACTTTTCAAGCCGATTGGTATGGCCGGTTCGACGGGCGACATTTCCCATCATCTGTGCCAACATCCCGAGATTGGCGGTGTTGGAGGATTTTTTTGCCAACACCGCGTCGGCCGCTATTACGAGGCTGTCGAACGGCAACAGTGAATTCCAAACCGCCTCGGCGGTCACGCTGAAATATCGAAACGAGAGATCAAGCCCCTGACCCTGAAGAAGCTGAAGCTCGCGGACATATTCGCGGGCGGTCAGGTACTCCTGAGTCTGAGTAAAATACTCGGCCAGAAAAAACGCATCGGCGACTGTCGGAGCTTTGCGGAACCTCGCGATTCTCTCGTCAACTGTGGTCCGATCTGCCATCGCCTGATTGAACGACGCTATAAACCGATCAGCTCCGGTATAGCCGGTCCAGCGCGAGATGACCTTTCCCTCGGCGTTCATTAACACAAACACGGGGTAGTAGATTCCTACCTTGTAGGTCTCCGAGAGTTGGGTTCCCTCGCCCTGAAGCACGCTCAGGCTGATGTGCACGACTTTGTCGAGCGCGGCCTTGATAGCCGGAACCGATTGCTGGTCTTTCTTTGCTTCCTGACAGTATTCGCAATCATCGCGATTGAATTCGAGAAGAACCGGCTTGCCGGTCCTGACAGAGACCGTTTTCGCATCGTCAAAAGTCTTCGCTTCTTGAGCGAGCAGCCCGCTTGTAGTCAAACTCAGGAAAGTCACGAACAGAGTCAGTTCGAGAAGTTTCGCTGTTCGGCCGCCTTTGTTCACGATTGCTCCGCTCTCTGAATCTTGACCCAGGTATCGCGCAGGGTTACGGTGCGGTTGAATACCGGCCGGCCCGGCTGCCAGTAGCGCGTATCGCCGCAGAAATAACCCAGTCTTTCAAACTGATACCGTAAGCCGGGCTGTGCGTTCCGTAAAGACTGCTCCAGCTTACAGCCCGTGATAACCTGCAGTGAGGCCGGGTTCAAGTATTCCTTGAAGTCTCGACCCTCCTCGATATCGAGCAGGTTTTCTTTAGTAAACAGATTGTCGTAGAGCCTGACTTCCGCGTCGATCGCATGTGCTGCCGCCACCCAATGCAAGGTCGTCTTCACTTTGCGGCCGTCGGGTGCGTTGCCGCCCCGCGTGGCCGGATCATACGTGCAGTGCAGTTCGATAATCTCGCCGGTGTTCTTATCTTTGATTACCGACTCACACTTTATGAAATACGCCCAGCGCAGGCGAACTTCCCGCCCTGGCGCCAGCCGGTAGAATTTCGGCGCCGGGTTTTCCATGAAATCGTCGCGTTCCAGATACAGCACACGCGAGAAGGGAACTTTCCGTGTGCCGGCGGACGGATCCTCAGGATTGTTGACGGCGTCAAGTTCCTCGACCTGACCTTCAGGGTAGTTCGTGATGACCACTTTTAGCGGGTTCAGCACTGCCATTACTCGCGGAGAGTGCTTGTTGAGATCCTCTCGCACCACGTGTTCAAGGAGGGCGATATCGACTATCGATGCCCGCTTGGCGATCCCAATTACCTCGCAGAACTTCCGTATTGCCTGCGGGGTGTATCCACGACGGCGCATCCCCGACAACGTGGGCAGGCGGGGATCGTCCCATCCGTCCACATGGCCGCCCTCGACCAGTTCGAGGAGCTTGCGCTTACTCATTACCGTATAGGTCAGGTTGAGGCGGGCGAATTCGATTTGCTGGGGATGGTGGACGCCGAGCTGATCGAGAAACCAGTCGTAAAGCGGACGGTGGTCCTCGAAATCGAGATCACAGAACGAGTGGGTGATGCCCTCAATTGAATCCGAGAAGCAGTGCGTGAAGTCGTACATCGGGTAGATGCACCACTTGTCACCGGTACGGTGATGACGGGCGTGCAGAATCCGGTACATCACTGAATCGCGCATATTCAAATTGGGCGAAGCCATGTCGATTTTGGCGCGCAACGTGCGGGAGCCGTCGGGGAATTCGCCCTTTTGCATCCGCTCGAACAGGTCAAGATTCTCCTCGACCGAGCGACCTCGATACGGGCTGTCTTTGCCCGGTTCGGTGAGGGTGCCACGGTACTCCCGTATCTGGTCGGCGCTCAGGTCGCACACGTAGGCCTTGCCCATCTTGATCAGTTGGATGGTGTAATCGTAGAGCTTGTCGAAGTAATCCGAGGCATAGAAGAGCTTGTTTTTCCAGTCGTAGCCGAGCCAGCGGATATCCTGCTGGATCGCCTCGACATACCTCGTATCCTCTTTTACCGGGTTGGTGTCATCAAACCGAAGATGATAGACCCCACCGTAGTCCTCCGCGATTCCGTAATCGATGGTAATCGCCTTGGCGTGGCCGATATGAAGGAAGCCGTTCGGCTCGGGGGGAAAGCGGGTAACCACCCGCCCGCCGTTCTTGCCCGCCTTGATATCCGCCTCGACTATCTGGCGCACGAAATCAAGCGACGGTTTCGCCTCGGCAGCCTTTTCCGGCTTGCCCTCCGGTTTCTTCTTTGCCTCTTCCTTGTCCACGGTGCAACCTATTCTAATTGATACGGTGTTACTCAGGAGCGAATTTGTGGTCGGAGACCTTTGTTGGCAACAACAAAAGGACCGGATAGGTGTTTCTTGCCTTGGCGCTCAGGGCAGCATATCTTCTGGCCGCGTAACAGGCAGGCGTGGCCCAGCCGCGGAGCTGAGTTGGGTAGAGAGACGATACTAATAATCGAGGACGAACCGGATCTGGTCGATCTGGTCGTTTTCAATCTCGAGCGTGAGGGGTTCCATGTGGTCGCGGCTCGCTCCGGCGAAGACGGACTGAAGCTGGCGGCCGCTCGCAGGCCGGCTGCGATTCTGCTCGATTTGATGCTCCCCGGGCTTAGCGGCCTGGATACCTGCCGGCTGCTTCGCTCCAACGAGCAGACCAGCCGGATTCCTATCATCATGATGACCGCGCGTTCCGAAGAGATTGATATCGTTACCGGCCTCGAGGTCGGCGCCGACGATTACGTCACCAAACCATTCAGTCCCCGAGTTCTTGTGGCGAGGGTGCGTGCCGCGCTGCGCCGCCGGCGGGCCGGGGAGATCGGAGACCAGGTAGTGCTGGATGTGGGGAGGCTCAGGATCGACCTGGCCAAACACCAGGTCACTTATGAGGACAACCCGGCCGATTTGACCCACACCGAATTTCATCTCCTTAGCACGATGGCCCGTCGGCCCGGCTGGGTATTTACGCGGTCGCAGCTTATAGACTCGCTGCACGACGGTCTGCACGTCGTCACTGATCGGGCCATCGATGTACAAATCGCGAACCTGCGCAGGAAACTGGGGCCAGGCGGCGACCTGATTGAAACTGTGCGCGGCGTAGGCTACAGGGTACGGGAGGAGCAATGAGTGGTCGCCGCTTGATCTGGCGAGTGCTGCCGTACTTTCTGCTGATCATAGTTATCTCGATTGCCGTTGCCGCGGGGTATGCGTCGCGTGAGATGCGCGAGCTCTATTTCGCGGAGATCTCGTCCGCACTGGAGGCACGTGCGAGGATCGTGGGAAACGAAATAGGCCTGGGGCGAGCAGGGTCCACCCAGGAACTTATCCACCGTCGGTGTCGTGAACTGGCCGAGTTATCAGGAGCGAGGATAACCGTTGTCGATATCAGTGGGGTCGTCCTCGGCGACTCCGATAATGATCCCAGCCGCATGGAAAATCACGCTACCAGGCCGGAGATTTCGACGGCGCTTGGGGGCGATGTCGGCGTGGCAAAGCGTTTCAGCAACACCGTGCAGCGGACCATGATTTATGTTGCGGTGCCGGTGCTGGCCAATGGCGAGCTGGTCGGGGTTGTGAGGGCTTCACAGCCGATGGCGGCGCTGGAGCCGGCGTTATCGCCTCTTTACGGGCGGTTGGTGATCGCCGCCGCGCTGGTTGTCGTGGCCGCCACGGTTATCAGCGTTTTCGTGTTTCAACGCCTGACCCGTCCGCTCGTGGTTCTGAAGCAAGGTGCGGAGCGGTTCGCATCAGGTGATCTCAGTTCCAGGCTGCCGGTGCCCGATACCGAGGAGATTGCGGCTCTCGCCGAGGCGATGAACCAAATGGCCGAACAGTTGGACATTCGAATTCGCACAATTATAGAGCAGCGCAACGAGCGTGAGGCCGTGTTTGCTGCCATGACCGAGAGTGTGCTGGCAGTGGATGCCAACGACAGGATCGTGTCGGTCAACCGGGGTGCGATCGATATGCTCGGCCTTGATCCCCAAAAGTCAGTTGGGGAGTCGGTTTTCGGTGTGGTTCGTGTATCGGCCCTGCAGGACTTGATTCGACAGGCCGCTGCCGATACCGGCTCAGTTGAAACTGAGCTTGTCCTCGCAGGAAACGGCGATCGCCATATTCTGGCACGCGCCAACCAACTGCGCGACGCGGCAGGGAAGGTTGTTGGTGTCGTTGTCGTCCTCAATGACATTACCCGGCAAAAACAGCTCGAAAACATGCGCCGTGACTTCGTAGCGAATGTCTCGCACGAGCTGAAGACGCCCATTACAGCGATACGGGGTTCAGTCGAGACGCTGCTTGAGGGCGAAACAGGGAGCGCCGAGGAAAGTCGCCGGTTTCTGGAAATGATCGACAGGCAGTCGCGCCGTATAGGCTGGCTCGTGGACGATCTGCTCTCGCTGGCTCGGATCGAGGACCAGTCCGCGAAAGGCGAAACGCGGTTCAGTCGCCATCCGATCCGTGACATAATCGATTCATCCGTACAGGCCTGTGCCGCTCAGGCAGAGGGTAAGAACATCGCTTTGAAGGTCACCTGCGACCCGGTCCTGCAGGCCGATGTCGATAGGCCGCAATTGGAACAGGCGATCATCAATCTCATTGATAATGCCATCCGGTATTCGGAAAACGGTACCCAGGTCAACATCGACGCCCGAATCGACGCCGGGCAGCTTGCCGTTTCAGTTCAGGATCAGGGGTGTGGGATTGAGCCTCGGCACTTCTCGCGCATTTTCGAGCGCTTTTACCGAGTCGATACCGCCCGGAGCCGGGTATCCGGCGGAACCGGCCTTGGTTTGGCTATCGTCAAGCATGTGGCCCTGGCTCACGGCGGGACGGTCAGCGTTCAAAGCACGCCCGAAGTTGGCAGTACTTTCCGGCTTTCACTGCCAGTTTCCCATTCGTAGCGGTACGCGGGCGACGGTTTCGTACTGTCGGTGGGCGTCACGATCACATCTATCCCTCAGAACCATGAAAAAGAAACGTGGTCTTAACAAGATCTTAACATACCGCCCGTTTTCTGTTGTGAGTGCGAACCTGATGAACCAACGTACCATTGGAGGCTTAGAAGCAGTATGCGGCAACAGATCAAGCGGATGGGCGCCGCGGCAGCGGTCCTGACACTTGCTACGGTTTTCCCTCCGGCGGCCCAGGCTGACAACTGGTGGGAGAAGATTAAAGTCAAGGGCGACCTTCGTTATCGCCACGAGATGCTTGATTTCGGTGACAAAGACCCCCGCAACCGGCAGCGGATTCGCGCGCGCTTGGGTTTCTTTGGAGAAGCATCGCCTTACACCAAAATAGGTATACAACTCTCGACCGGCACCGGCGACCCGGTATCGACTAACCAGACATTGGACGACGGCTTCAGCAACAAGCGTGTCGGTCTGGACCTGGCCTATTTCGAGGCCACTCATCCGAAGCTGCCGGGACTGGCCGTGACCGGCGGAAAATTCTACAACCCGTTTTTCAAACCGGGCCACTCTGAGTTGATCTGGGATTCGGATTGGAATCCGGAAGGCGGGGTGGTCAGGTACGACCGTGATCTGGAGAGCGTCAGCCTCTTGTTTGTAGGCTCAGGCCTTTGGATAGATGAGCGATCCTCGGGCGATGACTCCTATCTGGCGGCCGGGCAGGCCATGGCGCGGGTGCGCCTTAATGAGAAGAATTCCAGCCTCGCTTTCGGAGCCGCTTACTACAACTACGTCAATACGCAAGGGTTTCAGCCGTTTTTCGATCCGGGGGATGCGATGGGGAACTCGGTAGTGGAGCTTGACGATGACGGCGAGACAGTGCTTCTGTTCGCAAGCGACTATGACCTGATTGAGGTGTTTGGCGAGTTTACCCATGAGCTTAACGCGGTTCCGATGACAGTAATGGCCGATTTCGTAACCAACACCGCCGCTGACAGCCTCGAGACAGGTTGGCTGGTCGGCGTAAATATCGGCAAGGCGAAGAAGGCGGGAAGCGTTGACTTCAGATACATTTATCGGAATGTCGAGGCCGACGCGGTCGTGGGGATATTCACTGACTCGGATTTTCGCGATGGCGGCACCGACGGCAAGGGGCATGAACTGGGCGGAAGCGTTCAACTCGCTGACAACACCACTCTTTCCCTGAGTTACTTTATAAACGACTTTGGTCTTGAAACCGAAACGCCCCTGGATTTCAATCGCCTGCAGGTCGACTTACAGTTGAAGTTTTGATCCAAAACCAGTTAACAACTACGCATGAGGACAAACCATGAAGAAACTCGCTTACGTAGGAATAGGGATGGCGTTCTCGGCGGCCCTTTTGGCCGCCTCGGGCAATATCACGGTAAAAGGCTCCGACACGCTGGTCAGGCTCGGCCAGCGCTGGGCCGAGGAGTACATGAAGAAGAACCCCGGAGTGGTGATACAGGTGTCGGGCGGCGGCACGGGCACGGGTATCGCGGCCTTGCTGAACGGCACTACTGACGTGTGCCAGGCATCCCGGGATATGAAAGAAAAAGAATACCAGCAAGCAAAAGAGAAGGGCATCGCGCCGAAGAGGATTTCGGTGGCCCTCGACGGTATCGCGGTCTTTCTGCATGAATCCAACCCGGTGAAGGAGCTGAGCCTGGCCCAGTTGAAGGGCATTTACACCGGAGCAATCTCGAACTGGAAAGAAGTGGGCGGTCCCGATGCCCGGATCGTACTTTATGGACGAGAGAACAACTCAGGAACCTATGCCTTCTTCAAGGAGCATGTTCTGAACGAAGAAGACTATTCCGAGTACACGCAGACATTACCCGGCACGGCGGCGGTGGTAAACGCAGTATCCAAAGACAAGAACGGTATAGGCTATGGCGGCATCGCCTGGGCCACCGGTGTGAGATTTGCTGCGGTAAAAAGGGCGGATGACGCGCCGGCGGTCAGCCCGACAATTGAAACTATAGTAAACGGATCGTACCCGATTTCTCGCGATTTGTACTGGTTCTTCGGCGGCAACCCGAGCGGTGAACTCAAGAAGCTGGTCAATTGGGCGCTGTCGGAAGAGGGCCAGAAGCTGGCCGAGGCCATGGACTACGTTCCGTTGCCGAAAGACAAGGCGATGGCGAACATGATCGAATAGGTAGCTGAGCCGGTCCGGCGCGTGACCAAAGCAATGCAGGCACTACAGTTCAAACCAAAGTCGAGATGGCGTGAGTTTCTTGGCGAGAAACTCATCTCCATGAACGCCTTTCTCGCGCTGGCCGCTATTCTCCTGATCTTTGTCTTCGTTTTCAAGGAGGCAATCCCGCTCTTTACGGATCCGGAGATCAGAGCGGAGGCCGGTCTGGATAAGCTGCTCTTCAAGCAGGAATTCTATGCCGGGCGCGAGGCCAAATGGTCATGGCAGCCTAACTCCGAAGTTCCCAAATACTCGCTGCTGCCGTTGTTTCTCGGAACTCTGAAAGCGGCTCTGGTGGCGATGGTGTTCGCGGTGCCGCTGGGAGTGGGCGCCGCCATCTACACGTCCGAATTCTCATCGAGAAGACTTCGTGAAATAATCAAACCGCTGATCGAGACTCTCGCCGCGATACCGTCGGTAGTTCTCGGTTTCTTTGCCCTGATGGTTCTGGCTACCTGGCTTCAGAACCTGCTCGGCCTGACCTTCCGTCTGAACGCCTTGAACGCGGGTATCGCCCTAGGTTTGGCGGTAGTTCCGATTGTTTTTACGGTTGCCGAGGACGCCATGATGTCCGTGCCGCGCTCGTTAAGGGATGCTGCGGTCGCGCTAGGCGCGAACCCATGGCAGGTATCGTTCACCACGGTGCTTCCGGCAGCCGCGCCCGGCATTGCTGCCGGAGTGGTCCTTGGTTTTGGACGGGCGGTGGGCGAAACCATGATAGTCCTGATGGCGTCAGGCAACGCGGCTATAATCTCGCTGAGCTTTCTGGAATCAGTGCGGACGTTTTCGGCGACTGTAGCCGCCGAGCTGGCTGAAGTTGTATTCGGGAGCGGACACTACACGGTGCTGTTTATGATCGGCTCGCTGTTGTTTCTTTTCACTTTTATTGTAAATCTCGGAGGCGACATTGCACTGAACCGACTCAAGAGACGGCTGCAAGGGAGAACCACGTGAGCAAAACGTCGGCCGAAGTCCCCGAGTCCGCTTCGGCGGTCCCTGTGCAACTGCAATTCAGTCGCAAGACCGGCGGCGCGATGCCGCGCGGCCTGACCCTTGCGGCGGTGATCATAATCGTCGTGATGCTGGCGATCATTATGGCGAATATCGTTATCGGCGGAGCCGGGACGATTAGCTGGGAATTCCTGAGTCGCCCGCCGGAGAGGGGTATGGAAGCCGGCGGTATCTTCCCGGCGATATTCGGAACCGTTGCGCTCGTTCTCCTGATGGTCATTGCAGTTGTTCCGGTGGGCGTATTGGCGGCAATCTACCTCCAGGAGTACACCGACCCCGCGTCACGCCTTACCCGCCTGATTCGCGTCGCGATAAACAACCTGGCGGGGGTGCCGTCGATCGTATTCGGGCTGTTTGGACTGGGATTCTTTGTCGCATTTGTGGGCGGTGGTCTCGACGCTATGCTCTTTTCCGGCGAGGGTCCGGTTTGGGGGCAGCCGGCGATCATCTGGGCGGCCTTCACCCTGGCGATTCTGACGCTCCCGGTAGTGATCGTCGCCACCGAGGAAGCCCTTCGCGCCATTCCAAGAGAATTGCGCGATGCGAGCTATGCCCTCGGAGCCACCAGGTTGCAAACCATTTGGCGTGTGGTGGTCCCACAGGCAATGCCGGGCGTGCTTACCGGCGCTATCCTCGCCGTGTCTCGCGGAGCGGGAGAAGTTGCCCCGATAATGTTCACTGGAGCAGCCTACTACCTGCCGTATCTGCCGACCAAGCTGAACGACCAGTTCATGGAGCTGGGGTATCACATCTATGTGATGGCCACCCAATCGCCGGATGTCGAGGCCACCAAGCCGATCCTCTACGGCACGGTGCTGGTGCTGCTGGTCCTGACTTTCGCCCTGAATTCCGTAGCGATCATGATAAGATCCCGCATAAGAAAGAGCCGCGCCTATGCGCAATGACAGCGGACAAGTGAGCCGACCTGACGGTGCGGTTCTACCCGGCGCGAAAGATCGCCGGCAATCGACCGCCAAGATGACCATCGAGAATCTGAACTTCTTTTATGGCCAGAGCCAGGCGCTGTTCGACGTTTCCGCGGAGATCGAGCGATTTAAGGTTACGGCCCTGATCGGTCCCTCGGGATGCGGCAAGTCGACGTTTCTACGCACACTCAACCGGATGAACGAAACGATTCCGGGTACGCGGATGACCGGCATGGTTTTGCTTGACGATCGTAACATATACGAGGATTTCTCGGATCCGTCGGCGGTTCGCACGCGGGTAGGCATGGTGTTTCAGAAGTCCAACCCGTTTCCTAAGTCGATTTTCGATAACGTGGCATATGGACTACGTGTCAACGGAATCAAGGACAAGCAGGTCATTGTGAATGTGGTCGAGGAATCGCTCCGGCAGGCGGCGTTGTGGGATGAAGTGAAAGACAAACTTGACCACAGCGCGTTGATGCTCTCCGGGGGTCAGCAGCAGCGATTGTGTATCGCCAGGGCGCTGGCTGTCAGACCGGAGGTGGTGCTCATGGATGAACCGGCTTCGGCCCTCGATCCCATTTCCACTGCTAAAATCGAGGATTTGATCGCGGAGTTAAAACAGCGCTATACCATCGTAATAGTAACCCACAACATGCAGCAGGCCGCACGCGTCTCCGACAAAACTGCTTTCTTCTACGAGGGCCACCTGATTGAATTCGGTCCGACTAAACAGATATTCACTAGGCCGCTGATGAAGAAGACCGAGGACTATGTTACCGGCCGGTTCGGGTAACCAAGTGAGGAACAGATGACACGGCACTTTCAAAACGAGATCGAACGTTTGAAAAAGCGAATACTCCACCTGGCGGCGCTGGTGGAGGAATCGCTGCAGAAGGCGGTCAGATCCGTGGTCGACCGCGACCTCGCACTCGCCCAGGGAGTGATCGCCGGCGATGAGGTTATCGATGCGCTGGAAATCGAAGTCGAAGAGGACTGCCTCAAAATACTTGCTTTGCATCAACCGGTGGCCGCTGACCTCCGCTATGTTGTGGCCGTCCTGAAGATCAACAACGATCTCGAGCGAATCGCCGATCTGGCGGTAAACATAGCGGAGCGAGTCCAGGTGCTGGCCACAGCGACGGCGTTCAAGGCGCCTTTCGACCTGGGTCCGATGCTTCATGATTCTCTCAACATGGTGCGTAACAGTGTCGATGCCCTTGTGGCCCACGACGCGGCCCAGGCGCGTCGGGTGAGGGCACAGGATGAGGCGATTGACGAGCACCTGCGATCAGCATTCCGGCTCGGTCAGGACCAAATGCGCCGCCAGCCGGAGAATGTCGAGTACCTGGTTTGCCTGCTGACTGTGGCGCGCAATCTCGAGCGCATCGCCGACCACGCTACCAACATCGCCGAGGACGTGGTGTACATGATCGAGGGAGAGATCGTCCGCCACCGTGGCGATTCCTGACCCACTGACCACAACGCCGTCCGGGCCGTCGCTGGGTTTTTACTTTCTCGCGCAAGACAGGTCGATCTATATTCAGCAAGCCGGCCGCTGCATAGGACCGGCCGGTTCTCACTCGTCGGCGAAGGAGACGGCGTAATATGGGTCGGTTTATTCACAAGGTGTCCCGCAAAGCGGGACTGAGCCCCGGTAGCGTGGTCTATATCGGCCCGGTGCGGGCAGTCAATGTCCACATAGATGTCATGGACTACGATGACTCTCGCCTGGTCGAGCGGCGCCTGTCTGAGTTGTCCGAATGCACAGCGTATCTGGAGACGCCGACCATCACCTGGATTAATGTCGACGGTCTTCACGAGCCGGCAGTCGTGGAGGGTGTGGGCGGGCAGCTCGGCCTGCACCCGCTGCATCTCGAGGATGTTGTCAACACGATGGGTCGTCCCAAAGTCGAGGATACCGACGAGTACGTGTTTGTCATCCTCAAGATGCTGTATCTGAAGGCTGACGAGGGCGAACTTGTGGTGGAGCATGTCGGCGTTGCGTTCGGTCGCGACTGGGTGGTGACATTCCAGGAGCCGGGACGGGACGTTTTCGACGCTGTCCGCCACAGGATCAGGAAAACCGAGCCGAGAAATCGGTTCATGTCTACCGACTACCTCGCCTACGCACTGCTCGACGCGGTCGTTGACAGCTATTTCGCGGTCGTCGAAGACATCGGTGAGCGGATTGAAAGGCTGGAGGATGACATCGCGGATCACCCAACCTCAGAGGGTGCGGCCGCTATACGCGACTTAAGGAAGAAACTCATCCTGCTGCGCAAAGCTGTCTACCCGCTGCGTGAGGTGGCGGGCGGGCTGGAACGAGTCGAATCAGGGCTGATTTCCGATTCCACGCGGCCTTATCTTCGCGATCTATACGAACACACCGTCCAGGTGATTGACACAGTTGAGATGCACCGGGAGATGTTGTCAACCCTGCTCGATTTGTATCATACGGGGGTGAGCAATCGCCTGAATGAGATCATGAAGATTCTGACAATCATTGCCACCATTTTCATCCCGCTCGGCTTTCTGGCCGGCGTGTACGGAATGAATTTCGACCGGGAAGCCGGTCGGTTCAACATGCCGGAGCTTGGCTGGCCGTACGGATATCTGATGTTCTGGGGCCTGGCAATAGCGGTCGGCGGCGGATTGTTATGGTTTTTCAGGCGCAAGCGATGGCTTTGACCTCAGCGGATGGCGTAGCGTGAAGGGAAAAGCGAGCGAACCGACCCGGTTCCGGGAACTATTAAAGCGACTGAAGCTGTTCGGGCGCTGGCTGTGGTACTATGTGCATGGCTTGTGTATCCGTCTCGACGAGCACCACGCGTTTCTGATGTCCGGCGGGTTGGCGTTTTCGTTGTTCGTCTGCACGGTGCCGCTCCTGCTGGCGGTCTCGGCGGTGCTGAGCGGATTCTTCGACAGCCCGTCGGTTGTACGCGAGATTCATTACTTGGTCGAGCGCCTGGTGCCCTATCCTGAATACGCCGCCGCTGTCAAGCAGTTCATAGGGGAGAGACTCGAGCGCATGGCCGATGTCAAACAGGTGGTGGGTGTCGTTGGTCTGGTCGGGCTCCTGTTTGCGGCTAGCGGGCTTTTCAGCAGCCTGCGAACCATTTTGAAAGCGGTGTTCCGAAATGTACGAGGATCATCGGTCGTTGTCGGCAAGTTGTGGGACCTGGCGCTGATTGTGATAATACTCAGTTTTTTTGTGCTCTTAATCGTAGCCCTTCCCGCGCTCGAAGCTGCCACCGAGCTATCGGAACGGGTCGAGTGGCTCGGTAAACTGCCGGAAAGCGCGGCGTCCGGAATAGGTATGTGGCTGGTGTCCCTGGTGACCCTGACAGTTGCCTTCTCGGCGATCTACTGGCTGGTGCCGGTGCGCAAACCGGCGGTGCGGACAGTCCTTGTCGCCGCTCTATGTGCTTCGCTGCTCTGGCTTCTGGCCAAAGAGTTGTTCGGGTATTACATCACTCACCTGGCGACCATGAAACAATTCTACGGCGTCTACACATTTCTGGTTGTCGCTGCTTTCTGGATTTATTATTCGGCCCTGGTACTGATTGTGGGCGCCGAGATAGGGCAATTGTCGTCGGAGAGAAAACGGGCGGCGTCGAAGTGACCCCTGGAAGCCCACACGCTTGCGAGTGGGAAAGCTATAGCCCTCGCGCAAGACCGGCGGCCCACAGCTTGGTGTGGGTTGTTCGCATTTGAACGGGACTTCTTCTTCAAAACCACTCATGGGTCTAAACCTGCATTGTTCAGGTTGGCGCACGAGGACGTACGCCAACCGCGGCTTTGCCTACTATACCTCCAGATACGTAATGTCGAGCTCATATCCGGATTGGACGTCGATATCGGTCGAGCCGCACTTTGTGCACACAAACCGAAGTTGATCGGCTCGGCTCGAATGACCGCACGAGTGACAGAGTATGCTGGCCGGCACCCACTCTATGTTCAGTCTCGCACCCTCTACGGGCGTGCTCCGGCTGGCGGCGGTAAAGCTGAACGCCAGGGCCTCCGGATCGACTGCGCTGAGCGCGCCAATCCGAAGGCCCACCGTTTTCAGACTGTCACCGGGTCG
The DNA here is from genome assembly GCA_040752815.1 of Candidatus Zixiibacteriota bacterium. NCBI lineage: Bacteria > Pseudomonadati > Candidatus Zixiibacteriota > Candidatus Zixiibacteriota bacterium. The sequence continues at coordinate 10,286 of JBFMGC010000042.1, read as the reverse complement.
ACGGCTCATCTCTGTCTGGACCCGGTCGATGATAGTCAAAGCGATACTCAGCTCATGCATAGCGTGTATCGAGGTCGTTCCACCGCAAGATGTAAACAATAAGATCGGATTCGTCGATATCGCAACTCGTTCGTTCGAGATCAAACTCGTCCACGGTCACGTCTCTCCTGAAGTCTTGAAGTAGATTTGGGTATCATTCCGGGTTAATTATAATCTTTGCCCCACGGCGCGCAAAGCGTTGACGAAGCACCGGGCGTGTTGTGCTGTCGGGCGACCCTGCACGACAGTCCCGCGACTTACTGGTATCGGCCGGAGCCGACCGACACCACGCCGTGGGTTTTTCAATTGGCCCCGCGCCCTGGAGAAAAGAAAGGGGATCGACCGGGCGAAAGCAATGTCGCTCGTGCGCGGTGGACGTCTCGTCCACCATGGTCTATGCACGCCAGGAGACTTGCTCGTTTCTTTGAAGCCTAGCGCACAGGAAGGCACGTCAGGCGCAATTGCCGGGGCTATCCTCGCACGTACACGGGGCTGCTACACGCCCGCGGTAGCTTTTGAATCGCGCATTTCCTTGCTCAGCCGCGATGGTGTCATCGGTCCGGAACACCTGCCGCAGCACGTGGTCGACGAATCCGCGGGAAGAGTCAAACAGCGGGGACGGTTAAACCGTAGTTTGTCAGAGATTGAGAGCGAGCACATTCATGCTGTGTTGAAAACTCACGGTAACAACCGCACACGCGCAGCCGACGTTCTGGGTATCAGCCCGGTGACGCTGTGGCGGCGGTTGAAGGAGCAGTAAGTGCGATTCGCTCTTCATCTATCGACAAAGGAAGGATGACGATGGGTAAGAAAGATGCGCGGATCGACGCCTATATCGCAAAGTCGGCTGAATTCGCCCGGCCCGTACTGAAGTACCTCCGGACAGTCGTGCACAAGGCCTGTCCCGAAGCGGACGAGACCATCAAGTGGGGATTTCCGCATTTCGAATTCCGGGGCATTCTGTGCAGCATGGCGGCTTTCAAGGAACACTGCACGTTTGGATTCTGGAAGGGTTCGCTTATGACCTGGAACGGCAAGCCGCTGCAACCGGTCGGTGAGACGGCGATGGGGCACCTGGGGCGGATTACGAAGATCGCGGATCTGCCATCTGAGAAGACTCTGATCGGTCTGATCAAGCAAGCCGCGAAGCTGAATGAAGACGGGGTCAAGCCCGCCAAAAAAGCAAAGGCGTCGGAAAAGCCTACTGTCCCGACTTAGTTTATGAAAGCGCTGCGCTCGAACCCACAGGCATTGGCTACATTCAAAGGCTTCTCTCCAAGCCATAAAAGGGAATACGTGGAGTGGATAACCGAGGCCAAGCGCGAGGAGACCAGAAGCCGCCGCATCGAAACCGCACTGAGCTGGCTGGCCGAGGGGAAAACCAGGGAGTGGAAGTACGCGAAAAAGACCTGATAGTGCGCGGCTATTGATCGACTGAATACGTGATTAGCCGCGCGCTTCGGTTGCGCGTGAAATAGTTCCACGCCCACTGGATGAGCACCAGCAGGCGGTTATCGTACTCCACCAGGTACATCAGGTGCACAAACAGCCAGACCAGCCAGGCGGGGTAGCCGGTGACCCGCAGCCATCCGAAATCGGCGATCGCCGCCGCTCGCCCGATAACGGCGAAATTGCCTTTGTTAAAGTAATGATAGGGTGGCGTCGACTTGCCACGAACCCGATTGGCAATCAACTTCGCCACATACCGTCCTTGAGACATCGCTACCGGCGCCACTCCCGGCAGCGGCTGCCCAGTCTGGTGGCTGAAATTGGCGAGATCGCCTAAAACAAATGCGTCCGGATGGCCGGGAACGCTTAGATCGGGCTGCACGATTACGCGCCCGTTTCTGTCCAAGACATCCTCATTGTTTCCGGCAATTACGCGGCCCAGCGGCGACGGCTTCACCCCGGCGCTCCACATTATCGTGCCGGCCTCGATGCGCGATTCTGTTGTCCCCCTCTTAATCGTAACACCGGTGGAGTCGATCTGAGTGACCAGCGACTCGGTTTGAACGGTCGCCCCCAGCCGCGCAAGATCGGCCACCGCGGCTGTGGCCAGTTTCTCCGGAAAGGTCGGGAGTATCCGGGGGCCAGCCTCCAGCAGGATAATACGAGTGCGCGACGTATCGATAGTCCGAAAGTCACGCTTGAGCATGATGTGAGCGATCTCGCCGATTGCTCCGGCGAGCTCTACTCCGGTCGCGCCACCGCCCACAATGACAAACGTGAGCAGGCGGTCCTTCTGGGCGGGATCGTCGGCAGATTCGGCAGCCTCGAAGGCCTGATAGATCCGCCCGCGTATGGCCAGGGCGTCCTCGATCCCTTTCAGACCTGGGGCGAATCGCTGCCAGTCGTCATGACCGAAGAAAGAGTTCTGCGATCCGGTCGCAACAATCAGGCTGTCGTAGGCAATCAGTCGGTCGCGCAGGCGGACCTGTTTTCGTTCGCAGTCGATCTCGGTGACCTCGCCAAGGAGGACGGTGACGTTATTCTGGCGATTCAGTACGCCCCGTAGCGGCGACGCAATGTCGCCGGGCGACAAACCCCCGGTGGCCACCTGGTACAAAAGCGGCTGGAAAAGATGGAAATTCCGTTTGTCGATGAGCGTTATCCGGACCGGCGCTTTTTTCAGGGCCTGGGCGGCGTAGAGTCCGCCAAAACCTCCGCCTATAATGACAACGTGATGCTCCCTGGCAGGGCTTTGGTGTGGGTCTGACGTCACCTGGTGGTTATCCTCAGTATTGTCGGGGTTGAACAATGAATGTTAGTATTACTATCTAACAGCCGCATACCAATCTAACAAGAGGTTTCACCAGAGGTTCGGCGGCATTCGACCCATCCGTTTTTATACTTGATTGTGGGCCGCGCTCGTACATTTTAGGGGCGATGGTTTTAGTACGCAAGAGGTGGTTGTCACAGGAAATCTAACGCGGATTGAGCGGTGGTAGTAGGGTTTGCTAGCGAAATATATCCGGGCGAACGGCGCGTAGCCTTGGTGCCGGCAGTGCTGCCCGGACTGATCAAAGCGAAATTCGAGATTGTGTTCGAATCCGGTGCGGGACTTGAATCCGGTATCACTGATTCCGCCTACCTGGAGCGCGGCGCGCGAGTATTGGCAACGCGACAGGAGGTCATCCATGGATCTGAAATCGTGCTGTACGTGCGAGGTCTGGGAGCGAACCGCGTGACCGGGAAGGCGGATTTCGAATCGTATCGCAAAGGGCAGGTCATCATAGGCATGTTCGACCCGTCGAACTCAACCGAGGAACTAAAACGACTTTCCCAGATCGGCGTGACCGCGTTCGCGCTTGAACTGCTCCCGCGCACAACGCGCGCACAAAGCATGGACGTGTTATCGTCGATGGCCACGGTCGGGGGCTACAAGGCGGTTCTGCTCGCCGCGGACATGCTTCCTAAGATGTTCCCCCTTATGATGACTGCCGCCGGCACGGTTTCGCCCGCCAATGTGTTCGTTCTGGGGGCCGGGGTGGCTGGTCTACAAGCAATTGCCACTTCGAAACGGCTCGGTGCGATAGTCCAGGCGTACGATATCAGGCCGGCAGTGAAAGAGCAGGTGGAAAGCCTCGGTGGGCGGTTTGTGGAACTTCCGCTTGAGACGGGGCAGGCGGAAACGTCCGGCGGCTACGCTAAAGCGATGGACGAGGAGTTCTACCGCCGCCAGCGCGAGCTCATGACTCAGGTACTAATGAAGTGCGAAGTGGTGATATGCACGGCGGCGGTTCCAGGAAAGCGCGCGCCGGTACTCATAACGGCGGATATGGTCAAAGTCATGAAGCCCGGTTCTGTGGTTGTCGATCTCGCCGCCGAACAGGGTGGCAACTGCGAGCTGACCAAGGCAGGGGAGACGGTGCAGGCGGGCGCAGTGACAGTCATTGGTCCGGTCAATCTGGCGTCGGCGCTTCCTTATGACTCCAGCCAGATGTACGCTCGCAACATTACCAATTTTCTGCTTCATCTGGTTGACGACAGCGGCCGACTGAAACTCGACTCCGATGACGAGATCATCCGTGCAACAGTGGCGACACCGAGTCCGGGAGATTCGTCCGGGACACCGCAGACTTCAGGAGACAAGAAGTGAATCGATTTCGACGGCACCCGGTCCTCAGAGCGCTCACCGCTTTGCTGATCGCGTTATTGGCGGCAGCGCCCGCTATCGCTGAGACCGAGTCGGCCGCGAGCGAACCGGCCGCGTCTCACCAGCCGCTCGATTACTGGTCGATGCTCTTCGTATTCGCGCTGGCGACATTTATCGGGCTGGGTGTCATCCGACGCGTCTCACGCCTTTTGCATACGCCGCTTATGTCACTAACCAACGCAATCTCCGCAATCGCCGTAGTCGGATCAATCGTAGTTACCGGCGCTGACTACCCGCCCATGATTCGGCTGCTGGGTGGTATCGCTCTGTTTGCCTCGATGACCAACATTGTCAGCGGCTTCCTGATCACCGACCGCATGCTGAGGATGTTCAAGAAGCAATGATCGACACCGTCCAACAGCTTGCCTATCTCGGCGCGACCATCCTTTTCGTCTTCTCGCTGCACTGGATGAACGATCCCAAGACGGCGAGACGCGCTGTCTACGCCGGCGCTGCGGCGATGGCGATCGCGGTGCTCGCTACATGGATACAGCCTTCGGTGGTAAACCACGGATGGATTGTAGTAGCTATAACCGCTGGTTTTCTTGTCGGCTGGCCGCTGTCCCGTGTGCCGCTGACAGCAGTCCCTCAGCGAACTGCTCTATCGCACGCTTTCGGCGGCTTGGCGGCCGGTCTCGTGGGAACGGCCAAGTACTTTCTATGGCTTGGCGAGGGAGCGGCGGAACTGACTCCGTTTCGTATGGTCGCCATCATCGCGGAGATCATTCTCGGCTACCTGACATTCACCGGCAGCCTCATGGCGGCAGGCAAGCTACAGGAACTACGCTGGATACCTCAGCGGCCCGTCACCTACCCGTTTCAGAATGTTGTCAACATAGGACTGCTGGTGATCGCGGCGGTTATCGGTGTCGTGCTGGTGATGTACCCGTCCGAGCCCTGGTCCAGCAGCGCGTTCCTCGCGATTGTCGCCCTGTCGCTGGTATTCGGTGTGCTGTTCATTATTCCAATCGGCGGCGCGGATATGCCGACAGTTATCTCTATTTTGAACTCCTACGCCGGCCTCTCCGCAGTGGCGATGGGTTTTGTGCTGGATAACAAGCTGTTGATTATTGCCGGCGCGCTCGATGGTTCCAGCGGCTTAATCCTCTCGATCATCATGTGCAAGGCGATGAACCGCTCGTTCACCAACGTGCTGTTCGGTGCATTCGGAAGCGTGCAAAAGTCGGCCGCTACAGGCGAACTGAAGGTCTACAAACAGGAGACTACTGAAGGCGCCGCGCAGATACTCGAGCAGGCCCAGCTTGTCGTTATTATCCCCGGCTACGGCATGGCGGTCGCGCAGGCGCAGCATCGAGTGCGTGATCTTTACGATCAATTGACCAAACGCGGTATCACGGTCAAGTTTGCGATTCATCCGGTGGCCGGACGTATGCCCGGGCACATGAACGTGCTGCTCGCCGAGGCGGATATCCCGTACGACGCGCTGGTCGAAATGGACGAGATTAATTCCGACATGCCGCAGTGCGATGTCGCCCTGGTGCTCGGCGCGAACGACGTCGTTAATCCGGCGGCGCGCTATGACAAATCGACACCGATCTACGGGATGCCCATTATCGACGCGGACAAGGCGCGGATCACGTTTGCGGTCAAGCGTTCTAAGAATCCGGGGTTTGCGGGGATCGACAACGAATTGTATTTCAAGGATCACACCTGGATGCTGTTCGGTGACGCCAAGGCGGTGGTCGGCGACCTGGTCAAACAGCTCTCCGGCGCCGGGCACTAGACTCCACGAGGCGATGTACGTGCGCGGCAGACCTCCCGGTCTGCCCGGTTGGTGATCGTACACGACAATTCTTGTAGGTCGAAACCCCTGCGGTTTCGACATCCCGTTGTGTCAAAACCACGTCTCACGCCTCCGCGTTCGACTCAGGGGTTTTGACCTACAATGCACCTCGCATCGCCAAACAAGAGTCTTGTAGGTCGAAACCCCTGCGGTTTCGACATCCCGTTGTGTCAAAACCACGTCTCACGCCTCCGCGTTCGACTCAGGGGTTTTGACCTACAATTTCTCCCGCAAACAAACAAAAAGGGGCCGGAGTCCTGCTCCGGCCCCATGGCATCCCCCGGTGCATACGGCCTTGCCTTTTCGTAGAGCAGGACCCCCGCGGTCCTGCCATTTTGCTAGCCTTGGAAGCCCTAGCGTTCGGCGGCGGGAGCGCGGGGCTCCCGCCCTACGATAGCCTCCGTAGCGAGACCTCATCACTTCAACAACAGCATCTTCTTCGACTCCACAAACTCACCGGCGGTCAGGCGATACAGATACACGCCGCTCGGTTGGTCGCTCGCGTCCCACAGGGCGCGATGCTCGCCGGCTTCGAGACGCTGCTCAATAAGCGTTGCGACTTTCTGCCCGAGCACGTTGAATATGTCGAGTCGGACATCGGCCGCGACCGGCAGCGCGAACGTGATCTCGGTGGCCGGGTTAAACGGGTTCGGGTAGTTCTGGGCCAAGGCGAAGGTGGAGGGGAGGGGTGATCTCACATCGGGACGCCCAGTCAGTGGTTTCCGGCCCGCCCCGACAATGACCACACAGTCGTATCCCTCAATCGGCGTACCGTCGAGCAGATTGCCTGTGAGGGCAAGCGGAATAATGATCCCATCCTCGACCGGCCCGAGCGCGGCCACAATGGTCGCCTTATCGAACTTGAGTGTCAGGTCAACGTAACCGTCGGCTCCGCTTGTCGTGCATTCACACTCGTCCCATGACCGGTCAGCCGGTGAGGCCACGTCAGCAAACGCGCCTCTAGTGGGCGTGACCCCGGCCAGGCGAACGGTGGTGTGATCAATCGTGGTTACGTCAAAGTCGGCCGCGCCAAGAATAGCGACGGGCAGAACGCTTCTGGTCGCAGCAGTAGCGCCGTCTCCGCCGCTGTTGAATCCAAACTTATCATCGCTGGCATCTACCGCCACCGGAGAGTCCGTGACATTCAGCGGATTCGGACACGAACCGGGTTTGATGTCGAGGGCGACCGTTATCACCGGACGAAAATTCAGGAGGACAGACGTAAGTCCACGATAGTAGTTCGCCACTGCTAGGTCATTGTCGTCATCACCATCAAAATCCGCTCCACATAAGCCCATCGGGGCACCGGCGTATGGGTTCTCTGCGAGTACTACGAAGCCTGCAGGTTCAAACTCACCGGTTCCGTCGTTCTCGAACATAGCAACGCGATAAGTACTTGCAGTAATAGCCAAATCCAAGTCTGTGTCACCATCGAGATCGATAGGACAAATGGAGTGCGCAGTGTATCCAGAGACCGGTACAGATCTTGAATCGAACGAGCCATGCCCGTCATTCATTAGTACCAAGAACCAGTCGTTGTGGCTATTACCACATGCCAAATCTGTAAATCCATCATGGTTCAGATCGCCAGAGTACACACCGTAGAAGTCACCTACAGGGTAGGTTGTGCTTGTGAAAACACCGCTTCCTGAATTCACGAGAACCGTAAGTACCCCTGTAGTCCAGTGGCCGATGGCGATGTCCCAGTCACCATCGCGATCAAAATCATCGGCTGCAAGGCCAGCCGGGTACTGACTAATGGTCAACTCCGTCCAGACTTCGAAATCAGCGGACCCGTTATTCGTGGCAAGAAGTACCTTGCCAGCCGACAATGCGGCTACGGCCAAGTCGTCGAGTCCGTCGCCGTTGAAGTCACCGACACTGAGGCCGGACAATGCTGCTGGCCCACTGGGGAGACCCGTGATTAGGACTTGGTCCCCCTGATTGAAACTGCCTGTGCCATCGTTTACCAGAATTACAACTCGCCCCGAAGTACCAGCCCAGCACTTATTATCGTCGGAAATCGCAAGGTCCATGTCGCCGTCGTAATCGAAGTCACCTGCGACCACATCCTGCGGACAGTTGAGGGCGTATCTGGTCCCTATAGTGAAGCCGCCGCCCCCGTCGTTCCACATCATGTATAGGGACTTGTCATCGAGCGTGACGACCGAATTCAAAACGGCCAAATCGATGTCGCCATCGCCGTCAAAGTCTGCTGAGACGACGTCGATCGGACCAAGCCCCGCGGAGTAATCAGTGCGATCAAACATAAAATCGCCAAGTGCGGCTTCGTTGAACGATAGACTGGCCACACAGAGTAGCCAGACCACATGATACCATTTCTGCCTCATATGACCTCCTTTAGTTAAGGCTCATCGATCTCTGTATAGGATCGAAGGTTTGTCAATGCAGTCACACTTACAGCTGCTTCTTTACGTTAGGGCTTGGTCCAAGAGACAAAGCCGCATGCATGTATGGCTTGAGCTGCGACGTTTCTTTGACTTGCCGAAATGGGCTTGTCCGCTAAGTCCGCCGTGCACTCCACCCAAGAAATAGGTACTAGTGGGCTATGTTGTAGAAAATCAGAATAGGGAGGGGCTTGCTGAGCGCAGCGCTCCCTCACTTATCCACCCCGAATCGGTCCAGTATTTGACCGTGCTGGCCAGTGAATCCAAATATGATGTCCAAACGATGTCTGGCAAACGCCCGTCATTGACGAGCGAATCTCTTACCTTTTGGTATTTGTCTGACGCTCTCACACGGAAAACTCGAAAGCTTGCACTGACGTAGTAATCGAGAATTGCCCCATCGGCTCCCTTTTCAGAGATACTCACTCTTAGGACCGAATCCTCATCTCTCTGTAATAGGTAGGGGTTGTCATAGAGCTCGTTCACACAGAAGTTGACGTCCGTCCGTGGAAAGAGAATGTAGCACAACTGATTTCCGCGCCTCGCTTGGCTGACAGCGGGGTACTGGGAGTCGACATAGGGAGGTGAAACACCGTATGACCCGAATGGGTTGAGGACGAATAGACATGCGCAATCCATCCGATTATTAAAAGACAGAAAACAGAAGCCAGTGTCTTGTAGCACCTTGAAACAATTCCCGTGGGCTCCACTTTGCCCAGCGTTTGTGTACCAGCCTACGAGGTCTCCTCTGGCATTCCAAAATTTGAATTGTTTGTGCGCAGGGTAGGAACGCTCAGCCCGCGACAACACGATGGACCCTCGGTTTGTGTTGATTATGTCTATGTATCCGGCGCCGTAGTATAGGTTCTGCGTTGTTACGACCGGATACTCATCAGGGATGGTACAGCTGCGGCGGAAAAGCTGTCTGCCGTTGTCATCAAATACAAATAGTTCGGCGTTGCCCACACAGGTCGATGATAACTTGGGAGCTATGGCTATCTCGTTCTTACCGTCACCGTCTATGTCACCAACCTGCCACCTTGAATCTGAAGCGAGAAGGTCACAGTCAAATTCGTGATACCAAAGAAAAACAGAATCACGATTCATAGTTTCGAACCCCGCCACCATAAGACTAACGTGTCGCGGATTCCAATCAAACCCCACCCACGCCTTGGGATAGATCAGGCAGACCAGCAGATACGTCAGCCCCAGCAGCAGCGGCACCTGGACTTTGGTCGCGCGGGTGTATTTGTAGGCCTTGCGGGCGACAAACTGCCCCATGCAGACGCGTTCGGCGCGTACGATGTTAAGGTTGTCGATTACGTCGCGAAGGGTCGTCGCGCCCACCAGGTGCAGGCGGCGGCGAGGCCAGGCGCGGGCCAGGTCGTCGAGAAAGGCGCGCGCGGTGTCAAAATTCTTCTGCGGCAGCACCAGGTAGCGGATGGGCGAGAAGAAGGCGCGCTCGATCTTCTTGCGGAGCGTGTAGGCGCTGACCGGGGTGAGACGGCCGCCCGCGTCCACACAACCGGTGAAGGCGGCCTCGAGCGCGATAAACCGCTCGTGTTTGTGAATCTCGGGGCGGAGGAGCTGGGCGTAGGCGACCAGGCCGGCGGCGAGGCCGATTGAATCGCCGGTGAAGACGTGGTCGCTGTCGGTCACCTGGAAGCGGGCGCGGACGAAGCGGGGTTTGGCTCTCTTGTAGGTCGGGATTGGGGTCATCCCGACAGGGGCGGTGTCGGGTTTCTCGCCCGAATGGTCAATGCTCGGAACCCGACCTACATGGGAGACGCTCATGTCGGGACCACGAGGGTCCCGATCTACGGGGGTGGTGTCGGGTTTCTCGCCCGAATGATCAATGCTCGGAACCCGACCTACATGG
>JBFMGC010000041.1 GCA_040752815.1 Candidatus Zixiibacteriota bacterium | reverse complement strand
TACCAGCGCCTTCTGGCGTCCGGCAAATCAAAGATGACCGCTAACGTGGCCTGCATGCGCAAGCTCATCACCATCCTCAACGCCATGCTCGCCAAAAACCAATACTGGGAACCAAAATTGACTTGATTTCAACACAGTCGCTACGATTGCGCCGCCTTGATCAGTTCCTTCCACCGGGGATGATTATGCAACGGGCGCCAAAGTGGATCAAACTGCAGGTACGAAGGCGAGACAAAACCCGGAATGCTCAAAAGAAACTGCAACTGGTCAATTGCCTTGTCATATTCCTCGAACACGACACAGGTCTGGGCAAAGTTGAGCGCGAAGAAAAGTGCGTCGAAAGCGTCGCGCGTGGTCGGCAGGAGCTCCAGCGCCCGACGACCGTGATCGAAAGCTGATTCGCGCTGACGTAGCCCGGTATAGGCGAGGCTGAGATAACTGTGAAACCGGGCATTGTCAGGGTACAGGCGCACTCGATCCTCGAGCATCGCCCTCGCCGAATCGGCGCAGCGAGTTTCGTTGTCATGCTTACCCAGCAAACGAAACATCTCCGCGCGATGCAGGTAGTAGATCGCCGTGTCGGAGCCAAGTTTCATGTTATCGAGCACCGTTAGCGGATCGGGTTCAATCACTCGTGACAACCACCAGTAGTAATGAGACCGCGCAAGATCGGCTCTTTTGGCTCCCCGGGCCAGAATTGCGCGCGCCGCGGTGACGTCGCCATCACGGAAAATCTCCAGCCACGCCTTGTAAACATGAGCGAGCGGCCAGTCGGGCGCCAGCGCAATGACGCGGTCGAGATAAACCTCCGCCTGGCGATACTTGCGCATGAGGCCGTAGGTCAGACCGACATCGAACAGCTTCAGGTGTGAGCGTGGATCGAGTTCGGCCGCTTTCAGGAAATTCACGAGAGCCAGTTCAATCGGGCCGATCCGCCGCTGCACCGCCGCAATGGCGCTGTGCAGTTCCGCGTTGTTCGGCCAGCGCAGCGCCGCCAGTTGGAACTGTTCAAGCGCTCTTACATAGTCGATTTCACAATGATAGTAGTAGTACCCCAGCGCCAGGTGACCCTCGAGCAGGTTTCGCTCCAGCTCGAGCGCGCGGTCGGCGGCGCGACGCGCCAGCAGTTTGCGATTATCGGTGTGATCGTAGTACTCCCAGTACATACTTTCGTGCCCGCGCGCCAGCATGGCATAGGCGAGAGCGAATTCGGGATCCTGCTCGATGGCCCGCTCATACAATCCGACCGCTATTTCGATATCCGACTCCTCCCAGCTACGGTTGAAATACTGGTTGCCGCGAAGGTAGAAATCGTAGGCATCGAGATTGTCGGTGGGGCGCATAGCCAGGGCCTGGAGATCGCTGTCGCGCATGACCAGTTGAAGTTCGGAGGCGATGTCGCTCGCGATTTCGGATTGAAGCGCGAAAATGTCACCCAGTACGCGCTCGTAGCTGTTGGCCCAGATATGCGTGTCGCTGGCGACATCCACCAGGCTGGCGTGCACACGGACCCGGCTGGGTGTCGAGTTCCTGTCCCAATGGACCGTGCCGGTGATCAGCCATCGGCAGCCGAGTTCCGAGCCTACCTGCGGCAGGCTCTTGCCGCTCGCCCGGTATTCCATAGAGCTGGTGCGCGAGATAACCCCCAGCCCGCCGATACGCGCCAGGTGTGTGGTGACCGCGTCGACTACACCGTCGGCAAAGTACTCATCTTCAGGTGAACCAAGATTCTCGAACGGGAGCACGGCCAGCATGCGACGGCTGCTGCGGTTTTGATCCAAACCTGTCCATGGAATCAGCGACACCGCAGTTATCGCCGCGAGCAGGACGACCGCCAGCCACGGTGTGAGCCGCCGCACGCGTGACATGGCGATCGGCGCGGCCGGCTGCCGCTGAGTTTCACCGAGCTCAGTCAGGATAGCATTGACACCCGGATAGCGAGCGGTAGGGTCTTTCTTGAGCAGGCGTTTGACTATGGACACCAGATGCTCCGGTATGTCCGCACGATGCTTCTCCGGAGGCACAGGGTCGTCGTTGACTATCGAGTAAACGACCGAGGCCTCATACTCGCCCTCGAACGGTCGCCGCCCGGTGAGCATCTCGTACAGCACTACTCCGAGCGCAAAAAGATCAGACGCCGGTGTGACGCTCTCCTCTTTCAGTTGTTCGGGCGCCATGTAGTAGATAGTACCGGAGCCGGATTCGCCGCTGTCACGGCTTGAAACCCGCGCCGCTGCCAGACCAAAATCGAGAATCTTCACCTGGCCTTCGTCGCCGATCATAATGTTGCTCGGCTTTAGGTCTCGATGCACCAGCCCGGCATCGTGGGCTTCTGCCAATCCGTGACAGAGTTGGATGAGTATGTCGGTTGCATTGTCAATGGGGAGGGGCCCGCTCTTGAATCGGTCACGCAGCGATTCACCGGAGAGGAACTCCATCGCGAAAAACGGCCGCCCCTGATACTCGCCTACGTCATGCACCGTCACAATGTTGGGATGATTTAGCGATGCGGCGATACGCGCTTCCTGTTGGAAGCGCCGACGAATGTGATCGTCGGGCGGTACACTTGACCCCAGCAGCTTGATCGCAACGTTTCTGCCGAGCTCGGTGTCTTCTGCCTCGTACACCTCGCCCATACCGCCTGCACCGACAAGTCGCACGATCCGGTACCGACCAAGCATAGTGTCGGCAGGGAGTGGTTTTCGCGCCTGTAAGCTGTGACCCTCGGAAGAATCCGGCATTGGTTGAAAGCTCCGTGACAGAGTCGCCTGTTCTCTCCAAAATAGACGGTTAAGCATTCAACCGCAACGCCAAAACGCGGCGGGATGGTTACTCCATCCGCTGTATGGATAGGGTCTATCCATTTACCGGGCGTCGGCACCCTCCCGTCCCCACTCAGCTAACTCCTGATCGGTCACGACATTATCTCATCAAAACGCTCCTCCTATACTTGTGGCACACCGCTTGTAATTGACCGGACTGTATGGAAACGACCAACGGACATAAAGCTGACAGCCGGAACGGCGCAAGGGTTGTCTTTATCACCGGATCGACCGGTAATATCGGCGCTGCGGTGACCGCTCGGCTATTGCGCGCGGACCCGACCGCCGAACTGGTTCTTCTGGTTCGCGCTGAATCAGGCGAGGTCGGCTTGCACCGGGTCGAAGAGGTTGTGCAGTTTCTATCGCCGGAAACGGACATTGCCGCACGGTGTTACCGTGTCACGGTAGTCACCGGCGATATCACGAAACCTAAACTGGGACTCGACGACGACGCTTGGAGCCGGATTGCCTCGCGGATCACCGAGATTATCCACTCCGCGGCGGCCACAAAATTCCTGCTGCCGCTGCCCTGTGCTCGGGCGATCAATGTCGATGGCACCGCCCGGGTGCTGGAGCTTGCTCTGGCAGCGCGGCGGACCGGCCGCCTCCGGCAGTTTGTCCATGTCAGCACGGCCTACGTGTGCGGCGATCGGGCCGGACTCATACACGAGGATGATTTCAGCCAATCGGCCGGATTCTCAAACGCCTATGAACAAACCAAGTGGGAAGGCGAACAGCTTGTCCGCAGCCACATGGAAGAATTGCCTATAGCTGTCGTGCGGCCGTCGATCGTGGTAGGCGACTCCCACACCGGCCGCACCACGGCATTTAATGTCCTTTACACGCCGCTCAAGATGATCTACGACGGACACTTGAGCCTAATCCCCGGCCTCTCAGATGCCCAACTTGACGTTGTCCCGCTCGATTACGTTGCCGATGCGATTACCTATATCGCGCTGCACCACAATCATTCGACCGGCCGCACCTTCAATCTTACCGCAGGCGCGGGGCGCACGATGAGCGCCCATGACATTGTAGCGCGAGCCAGGGAGTGCTATCGCCATTACGGTCTCATCGGCCACGTTGCAAAAGCTGCATTCGTGCCGCCACGCCTCGGCAAGGTGGTATGTAATCTCGCTCACGGGCGGCTGCAGCGGGCATGGCAACTGGCTCGTCCGTACATTCCATACCTCTCGGTCAGGCGCCAGTTTGTCAGCGAGAATTCCGAAAAGGTTCTGCGCGCTGCGGGCATCCGCCCGCCGGCACTTCGCGACTATCTATCGACCCTACTGAATTTTGCGATAGAAACTGACTGGGGTCGCCGCCTGCGACGGCCGGCCCGCGCGGCATAAGGGCGAGCAATATGAGAATCGTAGCCATCATAAACGCGACTTCGAGTCCGGAGAAACAACGGGCGATTATCGCGGGGCTTCGCCGCGAACTCGGCGAACACGGGTTGACCACACATATAACCGCCTACCCCGGCCACGCGACCGAGTTGGCGAGACAGGCGGCGGCGGATCATGCCGACACCATAGTTGTCGCAGGCGGCGACGGCACTATCGGCCAGGTAGTCAATGGAGTGATCGGCTCCCACGCCAAACTTGGACTCATCCCTATCGGTACGGCAAATGATCTGGCCGGGCATTTCCGGATACCAGCATCGATCCATGACGCCTGCGCGGTCGTTCGCGAAGGACAGGCGCAGGCGATCGATGTCATCCGAATAAACGGTCGCCGTTTCGTAACCACGGCGGGTTTCGGAATCGGTAGCTCGACCATAGCCGCCGTGCAGCGAATACGCAATCATCGTATCGGGCGGGGACTGGCCCGGATTGCCGGCAGCCGCACGTATGCGCTCGGTTATCTCGTAGCGATGGCAGACCACGGCGATTGGCCCTGCGATGTAAGGGTGCGGCGGAGCGGACTGGATATGAAAGCCACCGTCCTGTCGCTCTCTATATCGAATCTGCCCAGACTGGGCGTTGGGTTCCAGATGACACCCGATGCCAACGCGAGCGACGGCGAATTCGAAGTCTGTCTGATCGAAAATAATGGGCTGCGCGGCGCGGTCGAGGCAGCGTTCCGGGCCAGGCGCAACAGTCTTTCGACCTGGGCGCGGGTGCATCACTGGCGTGCCCGGACACTTGTAGTCGAAGCTGAGCGACCGATTGTCGCCTTTGCCGACGGTGAACTGCTCGAGCCCCAGACGAGATTCGAGATTAGCATCGTCCGCGGCGCGATAACATTGATCACGCCAGAGTGCGACGACAGGTCACAATCCCGACCCAGCCGCTTGCGCGTCCGGGGCCAGGATCAAGACTTGACGCAACCACTTACATCACGTGCCCAGCCCACGCAGAAGTGCGAGTCCTCATCTGCTGACGAATACATGCCCGCGAGTGCTCGGCAGATGCCCACATCTGCCGACGAATGTCAGCTTCCTCGCCATCTGCACCAGTACCTGAGCGCAACGGCCCATTCCAAACCGGAGACAAGTTGACATGGAACTGAACGTCCTCATAGTAATGTCGCTGCTGCTCCTGGCGGGCGCCTGCCTGATGATACTCATCCATCGCGGTAGGACAACTGACACACGCGCGGTACGTTCTGACTGGGTCAAGTACGCAGTCTTCGCCGCCATCGTCCTCGGAGTCGTCTTCCTCGCACGATTCGGTCGGCTCTGGCTGGCCGTGCCGCTGCTAGGCGTTGCCATTTACGGCAGCTACGAATTGGCGCGCCACCTGCCAATGAGCGCAATTCGGCAAGCGGCTGTCACTCTCGCAATCGCAACCCTTATCGCCAGCCTGTTGGCACCGCTCATGTTTCCCGGCGCACACGATTGGTGGCAGCGATTCGCTTTTGTCTACTTGCTCGTAGCGCTCACCGACAGCTTTTGCCAGCTCTGGGGACGCCTGCTGGGAAGACACAAACTCTGCCCGAGCTTAAGTCCCGGGAAAACATGGGAGGGATTCTTAGGGGGACTGGTCACCGCGGCGATTGGCTCGCAGGCGCTCGGCTTTCTCGCGCCGGAGTCACCGTCACTCATCCTGGCGTTGGCGGGGGCACTGATCGCGCTTTCCGCCACCGCCGGGGATTTGCTCTTTTCCGCAATCAAGCGCAGGCTCGGTATTAAGGATTTCTCGACTTTGCTGCCGGGGCATGGCGGGCTGCTCGACCGGTTCGACAGCCTCATTGTCGCCGCCCCGTGCTTCTACTGGATAAACAGGCTAATGCTTCAATGAACGGAGGACAACATGAACAAGATACCATATAGCGCACCGCACGTGATCACGCTGATCGGTCTTAGTTTCGCCGCGCTGGCTGCCATGGCGGTGATCGACGGGCAGTTCGATACCGCCGCGCGGTTTTCTCTCCTGGTTTACTTCGTAGATCGCATCGACGGCACCCTGGCGCGCAAACTCAAAGTGCGTGAGAAGTTCCCCAACACTTCCGGTGAGGTGCTGGACATTATCACCGATCTGGTCGGTTTGACTTTCGTGCCGCTGCTGCTCTTTTGGACCCGCGGCCTCTTTCTCGAAGGCGCAGGCGTCTGGCTGGTCGGCGCGGCAACCATGGCGGCATCGTGGAAGTACTCGCGGAAGGAATCGTTCCTTGGCCGTGGTTATTCAGTCGGTGCGCCGCCAATCTTTTTCAGCGTGTTCCTGTTCTACTTCCTGGAACTGCCGCCACTCTACCCAACACTGTATACGCTGATGCTTATCCTGCTGGTGGTCTCGCCGGTGCGCTATCCAATCACCGGCCTGGTGACAACGCATTGGCAGCCCGGCTACAAGAGTATCGAGAACTATCTCACGGCCATCTTCTTTGTGCCGGTTTTCATCCTGCTGGAAGACGCACCCGCCGTGATCTACTGGCTGATGCTGGCTAATATACTCGTCCAACTGCTGGTTTATCCCATCCTGCTCGGGCGCGGCATTATCAAACCGGTATTCGACAGAAAATACTGATTGAAAGCAGAAAGATATGAAAGCGATCTACAGCAAAACTATCGAGAAGCCGTCAGGTTTCTTATTCGCCCGCTGGTCGGCAGGAGCAAAGGCGTATGAGTACTCGTTGCCTCCGGAACAGCGCGTTATCGAAGATCCGTACGCCCCGTACTACGCCGGCGCGATCGGCCGCCAAATGGTCGCCGCCATGGCGCGCATAAACCCGTCGATCCGCAAAGGTATCGTGCTTCGGGCTCGGTATTTCGATGACTACGCGCGGCAATGTCTGGCCGAAGGGTTCGAGCAGGTGGTCCTGCTCGGCGCCGGCTACGACAGCCGCTATCTTCGCGTCCCGGAGTTCCGCGCTATACAGGTGTACGAACTCGATCTTGCCTCGACTCAGGCGATCAAAAAAGCGCTCACCCGCCGGATGCTGGGCAAGTTGCCGCAAAACGTGAAGTATGTCTCGATTGACTTCTCGCAGGACTCGATCTCCCAGAAGTTGATAGGCGCGGGTTACGACCGGCTCAAACGGACATTGTTCATCTGGGAAGGAGTCACGCTCTTTCTGAACAAAGACATCGTGTGCGAGACGCTCGGCCGCCTGGCGGAGTTTCGCCCCGGTAACCGGGTGATTTTCGATTTCATTCCGCCCGAATTGATCGACGACGCCACCGATTACAAGGGCAACCGCCAGCTGCTCAAGCTGTGTGCGTCGATCAACGAGCCGCTGACGTTCGGGTGCGATCCGAAGACCATGCGCGATCTGCTGCCGGGGCTTGGGTTCAGCTCGGTCAATGTTGTCGACATGCGCGAGATTAATCGCCGTTGCGGCGGCACGGAGAAGATCGAGGACAGCTACTATTTCGCCACGGCCGAAGTGGGCGCGAATGCGAAATTGTTTCAACCGCCGATTAAAGGAGACGGGTCATGTTTAGTCTCATTGCAGGATTGAAATGGCCGACGACTCTCTGTGCGGAGACTTATGCGGGCTCGTGCCTGAGCGACGCCGTACTGTTTCTTCTCGAGACGGGTCTGGTGGCATGGGTGATCTTTTGTGCATTCTCGATAGTGCACGTGGCCATATCCCGCCGCTCCCACAATTGACAAGTCATGTTCGTCGAAGTAATCAGTTCGTCGCAGCCCCTCCCGCCCTGGTCAACACTACCGTGCGATCACTCATTTCCTGCCGCGCCAGGAACAGCGCCCGCACGTCGCGGTAGTCCTCCTTTTTCCACATCGGGGCGTTTAGAGTAAAGTTGCGCTGCACTGACAGTTTGTCGCCAAGCTGAAGGAACTGCACGCCGCACTTGCCGACGCGATTGGAGAACATGGTATCCGACGGGAGCGCCTCGATTGACCACCCCGCGGGCAGCGTGAACTGGGCGGCCTCGTTGCGCTGGTACGCGAACGGAAATGCAATCGGCGTCTTTCTTGTGGCAGCGACAAACGGGTTGTCCCGGGAAACGAAGTAATCGAGAGGCTTGAGGAACAGCCTGCCGGCCTGCTCTTCATTGGAAGGAAAAGTAAGCGCGCAATGGACCGTGATCGGATCGGCGGCCCTTTCAACTCCGGTGCAAGTGAGTGAATCTCTCACTCCCGACGGCAGCAAGTTAGCAACCGCGGTATCGAGAAGTTCCTTGTATTCGGACGAATCTGCATCAAAGAGTGTTGCTCTGATCGTACCGGCGGCGTGACCGGTCAGGCGAGCCTGCACCTTGCCGACCGTTTCCTCTCCCGGCACGAGAACGTAATCGTAAACATAAGTCTGGGATGTAGCACTCGGGCCGGCCGGCGTGACGGTGAGGAATTCTCCCTGTGTGCCCTCGAGCAGCATCTGCACCCCCTCGTTGAACCACGGCACCATGCCGTACGGCATGTGGGGGTAGCCGGGAGCGAAGAAACGGGTGCTTTTGGCGCTGTCAAAGACGACGACCAGGGAACGGTCGAACTGCCACCACTTGAAATCTCGCACAAACATATCATCATCGCGGTCAACCACAAACCCGATACGGGCGTCGATGCCGAGCTCGCGGAGCATGGAACAGTAGAGCGCGTCGATTACTCCGCTCCAGCCGTACTTGCGTTTGATTACATCGTCTGCCGTTTCATTGGTTCGTTCCCTTATCCTTCTATTTACACCCCTCTCTTCCATCGCCTCCTGGAGATCGACGAAGGAGGTATTGACAATACTGTCCTGTACCCAGGCGTACGCGGTCGCCATCTTCTGTTCGGAGTCCCCATCGGGAAGCGCGGCAGCCAGCACCGCTTTCATGCGTGCTGTCTTGCCGCAAAAGTTATCCTTCATCCAGTCAGACATGCTGCTTGACATGGTGGACCAGAATTCTATAGGCAGTGAACCGGTGCCATAAGAACAGAACAGCCGAGCGACTCTGGAATCCTCCGGCAACGACATCTGCTCGTCCTCGCGGGCGGGAACGTTCTTCACCGTAAAAAGCATCTCGGTGCTGTCCTCTATGCCGGGAGCCGGGAAACGTTTAGGAGCACTCGGCTTGACATTAGTCCACACATACTCAGGCTCACGGAGCGGTACCCAGATGAACGGTAGATCGAAATAGTAAGTGCTTCGCTGTTTCGCGAAGTCGCAGTAATACCATCTGTACTCGCCCTGCACCAGCGGGATGTCCTTCTGAATCAGCCAGCCGCCCGCGGAGCGCTCGGCTTGATACACTATCCGGTATTCGATTATGCAGTCGTCCGTCACGCCCGGAATCGAAAAGCGGGTCTGCTTCCATTTTGCGCCCTTGACTTTGAGCACTGTCTCGCGATGAATATCCTTATCGGTCATCGCAATTTCCTCGCCGCTTGGCAAGACCGTACGCGCGATCACACGAGTTACGCGCTGTTCGGCGTCTTCCATGGGCGCTTCTACCTCGGCCTGGGACCTGCCGCTCATGTCGAGAATTCTAATCCGTCGGTACAGTGAGCGGTACACTCTATCTTCAGCCAACTTGCGCTCATCCACCGAAATCTTCTCGAAGATCATTACGGCGTGAGCTCCGGCCCACGCCGTATCCTTCCCCACATTCCAGTCAGCCTCTGTGACAGCTTCCCACTGAAATGTAGTTGTATCTCTTCGCCTTTGGGCTGTCGCAGCCTCCGGCAGAAGCAGGAGTGAAGCTGCAACCGCAGTTGCTATCAGATGCCAGCCACATCGCATATTTGCCATCCTCTCGTTAAGAGTAATCGGCGCCGTTATTCGAGGGCGCAGCCTACTTATTGGCATGACTGAGAAGACTTCTCATTCTATGGGAAGCCCGCCAGCTCTTGTTGACTCGTTTGGCCTGCTCGTATTTTTCCACCCCGATCGAACCGCCATAAACCGTGAGCCGAGACACAAGGTGAATTCCGGAATCGAGCTCGGTACGGCAGTCGATAGAAGCCAGCGCACATGAGTCAGTGATTCTTTCGGGGTCGGCGGCCGGCGCCCATCCCGGCGGCAGTCGCCACACGATGTCCGTCACTATCTCGGCCGGATCTCCGAATGTGACCGGATGAAACCGCTCTTTGGCAGTCAGGTCGGCAAACTCGCCCTCGTGAAAGAAGTCGGTGATCAGCAAGCGGTACGGACCTGATTGGGGCGCCGCATTGGAACCCTTGAGGACAAAACTGGTCCAGGCCGAATCACCGCCGGCACCATGGGCCAAATCCGTAACGGAGGGATTCTGAAGGACATTGGCAAACCGCGCATGCCAGGCTTTGGTACGCTCCGTGAGCGGCACGGAGTGATTCAGATGCGCGGTTTCATCGGCCCGGATGCGGTAGTCTACGACCGTAACAGCGGCCCGCATGCTGAAATCTGCATTCAATTCGGCGGTCGCACGGTAGCAGCGAGCGTTATCGCGCGGAGCGAGATCGGGCAGCCGTGTCAGTGTCGTATCGTCAGGAGACAACTTCAGCACGCAAGACCCACCCAGATGCGACGGCAGCCGCCCCAGCGCCATCGCTTCGTCCGTCGGGTCGAAGTAAAGCCACCCGTTAACCGTCGCTTCCGGGAAGGGCGGAAGATCAGCCACGGCTTCAATCGGGATTGCGACAATAGCATGGTCGAACTGAAACGGCGAAGAGAGTCCTGGGTCAACTCTGTCCTGCACCGAAGCCAGAGCTGCGGCCGAATTTATCCCCGCCCTGGTGAGCATCGCCCGCATAAGGGCGACTTTGTCCTTGCAGTCGCCGTACCGGTTGGCCAGTGTGGTGCCGGCCGCTCTCGGACGAAACCGGCCGATGCCGATCTCAACGGCGACATAACGGATCTGGTCTCTCGCGAAATCAGCTATGGCGCGAAGTTTTGCGTGCGGCGAGGCCAGATGCCCACATAACTGATCGACCGTCGCCCCGACCGCATCGGTGTCCACACAGGCAGTATCCTGATGACGGCGCGCCCAGGTTGCCGCCGCGCGCCAGTCGGCAAATCCGCGCTGATCAGTAGCCTTGGAGTTGAAGCAGGCGACCCTAAGTGTGCGGCTCAACTCTGTCCAGGGCGGCATATAGGGTTCATCGGGGCGATATGCCAGGTCGCGCACTGTCCATTCGTGCAGACCGCCCTGATGCCGATACTGAGCCGGTTCCAGGTGGTGCGAGGACATCTGAACCTGCCAATCGGGCGGCACCTGCACCGAGAACCGGGCAAAGGCCACCGGATCCGACACTTGGAAAACGAACCCCTCGTGATACCCTGCCAGGGGGTCCTTGTCTTCGATCGTATACTCGTACGCTACGATGTCGCCCGGCTTGACTTCGGGAAACCTTGCAATCAACCTGCGATTATCGTCATAATGCCCGGAGGCGCGATCAGCATCAACTTCGACCGCCCGAGATTTGTCAAGAGAGCTCTTCTTGCCGTCGGACCCGATCAACCACCCCTTCAGGTCCTTCACCTTTCGAGTCGTGGTTACATGCTCGGCAAAAGCTGAGGCTTCGGCACCCGCCACCTTCAATATTCGCGCGGCCCAACAGACAGATATCGTGACACCGCCCGCCGGGTCGACTTTGGCCTCCCGGGAATGATGGATCACAAGAGTGGGCGCATCTTTGTGCGGCGCGGCTGTGGACGTCTGGCGGGCGGCTTCTTTAAGCCAGTCCGGCTGGGCCTGGGCAGTCACGGCCGGCATTATTATCAGACTGATGAGGCCGGCCCAGTGTGCTGTCACGCTATGGCGGTAACGCATATAACCCCGGTCGATGATTACTCGTGTTCGTGACCAAGCCTTAGGTGTGGAGGCGGCGGCAGTCCCAGTTGAAAGTGCCCCGAACAACCAAGACCAACGCAGGGACGATAGGGGATTCGCTCTACCCTGTCAATACCTATTTTCCACTCACTTGGCGAAGGTTGAAGTCAGCTTGCTGTGCGACAGCGAAATAAGGCGCGGATCCGGTCAGCCGCCGCCCTACCCCATCCCCATCGCCGGCCAGATGTATCGAACGAACATCGCCAGGATCAGCATCACCAGCACGCTGATCGGAAGGCCGGCCTTGAAGAACTGCCCGGCCGAGAACTGCCGGCTCTCGTACGCTATCGCGTTCGGCGCGGCCCCGATAAGCATCAGGAACGGCATCCCCGAGGTGACGAGCATGGCAAACATCACGATTTCCGCCGTGACACCCAGGTACGGGCAGAGCGCCACGCCGACCGGCAGGCAGAGCGCGATCACCGCCACGTTTATGATGAAGTTGGTAAGCACGAGAACCAGCAGGGCCATGCCTAAAACCGAAACGAGCCAGGGAAATTGATCGAATAACCGGAGCAGGTTGACAGCCACCCAGTGTGCTGCGCCGGTCTGCCAGAGGCATAAACCGAGGCTCATACCGCCGCCAAAGAGCAGGACGATATTCCAGGGAACCTTCTCCAGATCCTCGAGATCGAGCACGCGGAACACAAACAGCAGCACCGCCCCGGCCATGACCACGGCGCTCTTATCAAATGACCCGAGAAACGGAATCGCGAACCCGAGACTCATAATCGCAATCGTCAGCCCAACTATAGTTATGGTGACGGTTTCCGCGCGGGAGAAGGGGCCGAGTTTGGCGTAGAGCGAATTCATCCGCCCGCTCAGACCGGCAATCGTCTTCTGCTCGGGTCTGAAAAAAATCATGAAGAATAACCAGAGAGCGGCTACCATGATCCATCCCAGCGGAGCCAGATACCACGTGAACTGGTAGAACGTCACGTCGGCGGCGGCCATCTCCCGGAACATACCAACCGCCAGCGGCGCGCGCGCCGAACCGAGCAGGGTGACAATGCTCGCCGCTCCGGCAACATAGGCCACACCGATAAACAGGGCCTTACCGAACCGGGTCGGCCTGGTTTCGTCGGTGTACAGTCCGTAAATCGCCATGAACAGAGGAAACAGCGATGCCGCCACCGCGGTGTGCGCCATGACATGGCACAGCGCCGCGGTCATGAGGAAACAGCTGAGCAGGATCATGCTCGTACGCTCGCCGGCGAGCGTGAGCACCTTGTAAGCCAGCCGTTTGGTCAGACCGGTACGGGTGAACGATAGACCGAATACTACTGAGCCGATTATGAACCAAATCGCCGGATGGAAAAAATCACCGAAAGCGTCGCGAGCCGGGCGAATCAAAAGAAGCACCTGCAGTACGCCAACCAGAATTCCTGTAACCCCGATCGGCACCACTTCAAAAACCCACCACACTGTCGCCAGAAAGAACAGCGCCAGCGCCGCCTGACCTTGAGGCGACAGGGAGACTATTTCTCCCAGGGGATCAGGAGCATCGGGAAAGGGCGGCATCAGATAGATGACAAGAAAGAGCGCTACCCCCAGTACGAGAAAACCGATCCGCCGCCAATTGACTCGTGGCGCCGCCTCGGCCAGAACCACAACCTCCGGCTGCCTGGGCAGTCGGGGACCCGAATGGTCGGTGTGGTGGCGGAGTAGATCGCTCATGCTGATGCTCCGAGTGCGCACCGGCACCTGTGGCCGATCAAGCCAGAACTACCTTGGCTACGACATGGAACACGTCGACCGACCGTACCACCCCCACGACCTTGTTGTCTCTTAGCACGGGCAGCAGGCTCAGGTTGTGCTTGTTCATCTCATAGATGACCCGCACGATGTGGTCTTCGTAATCGACAGTCACCTCGATCGGCAGCATGACCTCGCTGATCGGCGTTTCCTCGGCGAGTTTGATCACCGCCTCGACCACCTTGCCGTAAGAGAGCTCGGATAACTCCGGATCGACCTGCACATCCCACAGCTTCTTCCGATACTGGAGCGGTTTTTCTCTCAGAAACTTCGGTTCCAACCCCTTAAGGATATCGCGGCGGCGGGCCATGCCCATGAGTTGGTATTTTTCGTCGAATACCAGCAACATGCGCGGCAGTGAAACGCGTCCGTCGATCTCGAGCTGCGCCCCCTCCATTTCGGCGATCGCCTGTTTGAGTGTAAACCAATACGGCAGGTGGGGGTATTTCTCCAAAGGAATCAGAACATCTCTAGCTCTAACGTTTTCCATCTGAGGTCCTTTCTTCCAGCGTCTACAGATAGCCTCAGTTGTGCAGGCCTGCAAGAGAACGGCGCGGCCATGGTCCAGTATCCGGAAACCGGCCATGGCTGTCAAGTTTGAGCATCCTCCTCGCCAAAGCCCGATTAGATTGGCGCAAAGGAAGCTGCATCATTCGAGACCTAGCTTCTTCATAATCTGAACACCATGCCACCGGGCGACTTTGTCATTGGTCAGCGCCATATCAAGCTGCTTTGTCAGCATGGTGAGTTGGCCAAGCCTGAACAGATTCTCGCACGTTTGCCTGTGTGACAGCCCGGTCTGCCGCGTATCGAGGAAGTCACCTTTCGCCTGATGTTCGAAACCGAGCCGTCCGAGCACCTGCTTGATGAGATTTATGCGGCGTTCCCGCCGCTCAGGTGTCGCGCCGCCCTCCGTGTACTGCATGCGGATATAGTTCTTCTGCGAATCCTCGGTACACATCGCCTCGACAGTTGTAAAGTGGTAACCCATGCGAAGCCCGACAATCATGTACTCACGGCTCAGGATGGCAAAACTCGCCTCGCTGAAGCTGTTTGGTGAATCGTGCTGCATCGACGTGCCAAACACACGAAACCTCTCGAAGTCCCTCGGAAGCGGCCGCGCCGGCCAGCCCTCGTGGCGCACCCCGGACCAGAAATGTTGCATCGGGGCCGAGTCGATACTGTTCTCGTCAATTCCCTCCTCGCGCAGCCGGTCGGACAGGATCTGATCGATATAGATGACATTCACCTGCAGGGGGATGCTTGTCTGCAGCCGCACGCTGACTCGCTCCTTCTCCGGGACACTGAGACCGCCGTAAAACATCTCCTCCATGGCGCGCTGGTGGCAGAAACGGGTTAGATCGTGAAGCGTTCGGCAGTTTTCAATCGCAAAGCTGTCATCACCGGGATGCACCAGGCCGAGCGGCGATATCAGTTTCAAAACACCGTTAAGCGTGCATAGCGCGGCGAGGTTGGCGCCGGGCCGCGGGGGACGGCGAAGTGTCACCAGTCGTTCCTGGTAGCCGTCATAGATCATTCCCTTGGTGGCATCGACTGTCACCGCCTGACCCGGGCGAAGCGACTCCAGGGCATGCACTACGCCGGAGAGCGCCGGGATCTGGTACTCACGGGCGATAGTCGCCATGTGATTCGCCACGCCGCCGGTCTCGGTGACGATGGCGCTTACCTTCTGCATGACAGTTACCAGCCCGGGGAATGTGTGCGGTGCGACCAAAACAGCGCCGTCAGGCACTCCGGGCAGATCGCGAATCGACCGGGCATGATACACCGGTCCACCCCCGGCACCGGGGCAGATTGTGATAGCCCCGCGCACCAGCGGGATGAGTTCCTCGATGTCTACGGCCGACACTGGAGCGGGCTCAACGACCCGCAGTGGCCGCGCTTGCAGGATAAACACGCGGCCCGATTGATCCACCGCCCACTCAATATCCTGCGGGCAGTGATACGCTCGCTCGATCCGGGCAGCATAATCGAACAGCGTTTGTACCATACTATCGGTCACGCTGAGTTCATATTGCCGCGACGTGGCGATTTCTACCGGCATCGTGCCTCCCTGCGGATTGAGTACCAGCTTCACGGATTTGCACGCGACACGTGTTTCCATCACATGGCCATCCGACCGCGAAAGCACCACGCTGTCCGGCATGACCGTCCCGTCGACCAGATACTCTCCAAGGCCGAACACGGCGTTGATCAGCATCACCTCTCGTGCGGGATTTACCGGATCGCGCGTATAAATCACTCCGCTCGCCCTGGCATCGATCATCGCCACGCAGCCCACGCCCATGGTCAACTCGGTTTCCGGTTTGGCCAGCCTGAGCAGGTAATACAGCGCCTGTGGTGTAAACTGGCTGGCAATGACATTGCGGTAGCCATCGATCAGGTCATTCGGATTGACATTCAGGTAGGTCGCGTACTGCCCCGCGAAACTGTAGTGAGTGTCCTCACCGACTGCACTTGAACGAACCGAAAACGTAGTTGCCTCGGATCTCCTCTGAAGCGCCTCGGCCGCCCTGGTGATCGCCCGGCCGACCTCGTCCGGCACGCCGGCTGCGGCTACCATGGCGCGTATGTCATCGCCGGCCTGCTGCAATTGGGTATAGTCATTGATGTCAACGTGCGTGATTCGCGTTCGAATCCGCTCGTACAGATTGTGGGCATACAACATCCGGTGGCAGGCCCAACCGGTGATGGCGAAACCGTCGGGCACCGGCAGCCCGAGCCGCGACCGAATCTGCGCCAGTTGGATGCACTTGTTCCCCACCGACGGTGCCGCGATTTTGCTCAGTTCGTCGAAAGTGAGCGTGAACGCCTCTTCGCTGAGCGGCAGCCGCTGGGGAAGCAACATTTCGATGCCGCCGCGGATATCCAGAAGTTTCGATCTTAGCGGCAGATACGCGTCGCCGCCGATAGCGATCATCGCCTCGATCATGTTGCCGATTTCCGTGCGAAGATCCCCCACGCGGTCTCTGAGGTAAGCAGTATCGAATTCGATCTCCCCCTGCGATTTCTCTTCCAGCTCACCTATTAGGGCATGAACGCGGTTGTCGTGTTCGAGCAGTTCGAGGAAATGGGCAAACTTCGACTGCAGCACCCGGAGAATCTCCTGAGCGTCGCCTGTCTGATTGCCCAAAAGCCCGCGGAACCACTTCATCGCCTACACCTCATCGTATGCAAAATATCCGCGCCCGATCATAAGAACGCAATGGTTTTTGGAGCGGAGATATCCGGTCGGAATTCAGCAATCGTAGGGCAGGACCCCTGTGGTCCTGCCAACGGAAAGGCAGGAGTGCAGGACTCCTGCCCTACGCTTACGGTGCCTGCCACCTATTCAGTAGGGCAGAACCCCTTGACCGCGCGCAATAGCACGCGGTCGGCGGTTCTGCCATTGGCGTGGTTGGCGTACGTCCTCGTGCGCCAACTTGAGCAATGTAGGTCAAAACCCCTGAGTCGAACGCGAACGCGTGAGACGTGGTTTTGACAATGACGTTTCGTTCAGAGGCGATGAACCCACAGCAGAGCTGTAGGCTACTGGCTGCCGTTACTTTGATAATTGACACATCGATCCTGTGAGACTAACCTGAGCTGTAGTGTGCGAGAACCCACAGAGGAATCGTGTGCTGTTGTTGAGTTACAGATCACTCATGGCTAGGCGTGCGCTACTGCCAAAGGAATGCCACAGTGTTTCGTCAGATTAGAAGAGTTTACAGGTCGTGGAAGGATTGGCGTCTTCGTGTCCATCTTCGCAAAGGCGCAAAGTTGGCGATAGATGATACTCGCAAGATGCTCGCACGGAGAGGAATCAATTTCCCCTTCGATCGGATGTACTGGATCGGAGGCATGGAGTACCAGAACATTGCGGATCAAGACTCGATTTTGGACGCCGTACACAGAGTTGACCTTGCGTATCTACGCAACCTGCCTCCTCCTTCCCCGACAGCAGATCACTTGGTGGTTTACCTTTTGACTGGTGACGACAATACAGCAATGCTGGTGGGGAAAATATCACCTTTCGAGCTATGGGAGCCGGACGTCATATTTGCGCTTCAGAAGTGTTCGATCGATGAATGCACTGGATTCCTCGACTAAGGGGTAGGAAAGTATATGCCTCCGTTGCCTAATCGTGATCCTGAACGGTAATGTCGCGGTGCCCCACCGCTTGCGGTGGGTTGAGATTGACACTTTGACTGCGTGACGACTGCCCCTACTTCAACTTCCCCTTCATCTTCAACTCTTTCTTCTTGTCCTCGGCGATCTCGGGCTTGATCCTCAAAGTCGGCTCGCCGAAGAGCGCGAATCTGAGCCAGCGATATCCGAACCGCAACATAGCGATGTCATCGGTCTTGATCTGTGCGAGGGTGTCTGCGTCGACATCAAACTTCTTCAGAAAAGTGCTCTTGAACACGAACTCCCGGAACTTGTCGACATTGTAGCAGGCCAGGAAGAACATCTCGACCTGCTTGGGCGTGATCCCCTGACCCTCTTTGAAATACTTATGCAGGGTGATCTCTTTGAACTCACGCCCCATCTCGTCGTATTCGTCCACACCCTGATTCTGCATCCACTGCACTACCGTCCAGCGCCGACGTTCATGGAAACCCTGGCAGATCGGATCATGCAGCAGGAAGTAGAACTCGTCCTCGCTCAGTTCTTCGTCTCTACGCGGCGAGGCCAGCCCGAGCGGGTACATCCGGCAGGCCCAGGGGCGATCCTCGTACACCGTACATCCCTGTTTCGCGACAAACCGGCACGACTTGGTCTCGTCGTCGTTCATCTGAAACATCACTACCGGGTAGTTCAGGTTCTTGTCAAACGGCATGAGGGTGTATCGCTTGAGGAATTCCTCCGAGGAAATACCAAGACGATTCTTGAGCCGGATGATGTCATATGGTGTCAGGAAGATGTTGACATCGGCACAGCAGGCGTTGTAGCAGGGCACTCCGGGATGGCAAGCGAAGGAAAACTCCGAGTCCGGCTGGAGCCGGGGATACTCCTTGAGGATTTCTTCCTTCAGTTTCTGAAGCTCACTCATTCGTCTACCTCATCATCGGGAACGATACGGTCGCGATGGGCCATCGCTGACCAGGCGGGCAGGGGGCCGGTCTCACCGGTCTGGGGGTCGTAGCGGTGGCGGTACGACGCTTTCTGGGCGAAGTTCTTCTCCATGTGTGCCCAGCCGCGTACGTAGTAGCCGCATTCATCATTGAAACACACCCATTGCGCATGGAAACCCCACGATGAATCCATGGGTGGCCGCCACCTGAGCATCTTCACGCCGCAGTGCGGGCAAATTGTTTTGTCTTCTTGTTCCAAGGTCATTGCATCCTTGTGAGAGTCGCGAATCCTTACTATGTAGCTCGGCTTTCACCAAGATAGCAACTCTGCACACAAAGTCAACCTGATCGACAACAAAGCCCTCCCGACCGCAGCCGGGAGGGCTTCTTGATGCAGATTCCTGTTGTCAATCAGCTTGAGTAATCGAAGCTACTAACCGCCAATAAGCTCATGCTCCTGCGGCTTCGGATAGACATGAAGCATCGGCCGCTTGATCATCTCCCACTGGTTCTTTTCGGGAATCCAGCGGCAGTTGGCAAAGGCGTGCCAGTTCTTCTCGTCCATCCTGGGGTAATCGGCGCGGCGGTAGTAGCCCGGCCAACGGGTTTCCTCGCGGAACATGATCGTGCGAGTATGAGCCTCGGCCTGCCACATGCGCTGCGTGTTTTCCCAGCAGCGAAGCAGTTCGTGCAGGTCTTTCGCGGCCAGCTTCTCGGAATCCTCTCTCAGATAGCCGAGCAGCTCGAGGGCGCGGTCCAGACATGCTTTGTTAGTGGAGAACTGCGCCGAAACGCCGCCCACGTACTCGTCCATGATCTTCTGCAAACGGAACATGAACATCTTGGGCTTGATGTAATTCGGGTTGATCTCCGGATCGGTGGTCGCCTTGCCGTGCTGTTCGAAAACTTCCAGCGGCTTGAGAATCCGCGTGGTGGCCTCGTCGACCTTGGCCTGATCCAGTTTCGGCAGGGTGTTGTTCTCTACTATAAAGCGGACCGCCGCCTTGCCGACCAGACGCCCCTCAGCGTGCGAGCCGGTCGAGAACTTGTGGGACGACGCACCGGACGCGTCGCCGGCACAGAACATGCCCTTGACTGTGGCCATGTGGTCGTAACCCCAGAAGTAATCGTTCTTGGTCTCGGCGCTCTGCAGATCGGCCGGACCGGACACCCACGCGCCGGAGGCGCCGGAGTGCGAACCGATAAAGTACGGCTCGGCGGCCGCAATCTCGGAGGACTTGACTTCCGGCTCGACATTGGTGGCCGCCCAGAGAATCGCCTGCGAGATAGTCATATCGAGGAAGTCTTCCCAGGCCTCGGACTCGAGCTCTTTGAGCTTCTTCTTGGCCGCCTTTTCGTCGCCGGCCTCAGAGGCGATCTTCTGTATCGCTTCCTCGGTCCTCATATAGATCGGGCCCTTGCCTTCCATGGTGTCCATCATGCCCAGCCAGTTGCGAAGGTTGGCCGGAATCGGCTTGACCAGACCATACGGCTTCCAGTTTTCGAGCTCATTCTTGCGCTCGATCATGTAGTTGCCGCCCATGGCGTTGGTGGCCGCCGCTTTGAACAGCAGGAACCAGGCACCCACCGGACCGTAGGCGTCCTTGAAACGAACCGGGATAAATCGAACCTCCTGCGAGGTCATCTCGGCGCCGGCGCGAAGCGTGAAATAGGCCGAGGAGCCGGAGTTCCACGGCGGATACCAGGCGCGACCCAGGCCTTCACCGGTGCTGCGCGGCTTGAACACATGCACCGCGCCGCCCATGGCTACAATAGTCGCCTTGGCGTTGAAGACATAGATCTTGTTCTCGCGGGTCGAGAAACCGACCGCGCCCGCGATCCGGCTGCCGTCGAGAATCGGCTCGACGATAAACACGCGCTCGAAATACTCGCCGCCGGCTTCCGCCAGGGCGTTCTTGGCAGCCTCGGCGATGACGACTTTGTACGACTCGCCGTTGATCATAAGCTGCCAGCGACCCTCGTGCACGTAGCCGCCTTTCTCATCTTTCCAGATCGGCAGGCCCCACTTCTCGAAGAGATGCACGGTCGAGTCGACGTGACGCGCGATGTTGGCCACGAGGTCCTCGCGGATAATGCCCATCAGGTCCATGCGGACATAGTCTACATAGTCCTTGACGGTATTCTTGCCCTCGTGCAGGCCGACATACTGGTTGAGAGCCGACAGGCCCATGGCCACGGCGCCGGAGCGATCCATGGCCGCCTTGTCAACCAGAGTGACCTTGAGGCCGTTCTTCTTGGCCCAGTATGATGCTTCGACAGCCGCTCCGCAGGCCGCCATACCACCGCCCAGAATCAGGAGGTCGGTGGTGACTTTCACAGTCTCGAACTTCTGCATAGTACCTTCCTTCTGGTCCTACTTGATGGTGTACACTTCATTCAGCCGCAGAGCCTCGGGCTCCTGGGCCAGAATGTGGTCATTAAGGTTGCCGTTGGCGGTACCGTAGCTGCCGCTCGGAACCGCTTTACCCTCCTGGGTGGTGCGGATCGGGAACTTGAACCGCTTCAGCATCCCATTACGGAATTTGACCGTCCACATGATGGAATCGGTCGAGCGCAACGGGGTCACATTGGCGCCCATGGGGACAAAGTCAGCGTAACCGCGAACTTCGACCGCCTGGACCGGACAAATCTTGACACAACTGTAGCACTCCCAGCACATCTCCGGTTCCTGATTGTAGGCCTTCATCTGCTCCTTGTTCAGGACCATGAGATCGTTGGGACAAATGTACTGACAAGCGGTCTTGTCCAGCGCCTTGCACCCGTCGCACTTCTCTGTGATCACAAAGCTAGGCATTAATACCTCCTGAATAGTCGCCTATACCTCTGTACAAAAACGTCATCTATCGCTAATTCTTTGTCTCTCTACTTCCGCACCTTGGCGTCGCCGGTAGCGTGGCCGTGCAGCTTCACTTCCACTTTCTCTTCTTCGCGTAGACCTCCATAGTATTCGCGCAGAATGTCGAGCACTTCGGGGCGGCTGAACTCAACCGGCACATCGCCGCCCTCGGAAAGCGCCTTGCGCAGCGCGGTGCCGCTGAGGAACAGGCGGTCTTCCTTGGCGTGAGGGCAGGTCTTCATCGAGGCCATCCCGCCGCACTTGTAGCACCAGAAAGTCCAGTCGATCGGCAGCATCTTGCACTCCAGAGCGCCGTCCCAGAGCTTGTGGAAAATCTCCTGGGCGTCGAACGGGCCGTAGTAGTTGCCCACTCCGGCATGGTCACGACCGATAATCATGTGCGTGCAGCCGAAGTTCTGACGGAACAGAGCATGCAACAGCCCCTCGCGGGGGCCGGCATAGCGCATATCGAGCGGGTAGCCGCCCTGCAGTACGCGCTCCTTGTCAAAATACAGCTCGACCAGTTTATCGATGCACCGGACCCGGACATCGGCCGGTATGTCGCCCGGCTTCAATTGACCGACCAACTGATGAATGTACAGGCCGTCGGAAACCTCGATCGCAATCTTGGCCAGATACTCGTGCGAGCGATGCATCGGGTTGCGCAATTGCAGTGCGGCAATCGTCTTCCAGCCCTTTTCCTCGAAAATCTTGCGGCTCTCCGCCGGACGCTGATAGATGCCTTTGAACTCAGTCGGGAAATAGCTTTCGGAGAGTACCTTTACCGGGCCGGCGATATTCCATGGCTTCTGTGCCATAACCATCTGCACGCCCGGATGCTCGCTGTCGGTGGTGGCGAAGACGTTCTTGCACTCGAACTCTTTGTCGATCTGGTACGACTCAGTCACCTTCATCGTGCCCATGACTTCGTTGGTTTCACCGGAGATCAGGCAGATCTCGGTTCCCGGATTGAGCTTCTGGTCATGCGACAGTGTCACCGGGATCGGCCAGAAGATGCCGCTGGCCATCTTCATGTCCTTGCAGACACCTTTCCAATCGGCCTGCCCCATGAAACCATCCAGAGGTGTGAAACCGCCGATCCCGAGCATAATAAGATCGCCGGTCTCACGGCTGGTCATCACCACCTTGGGAAGCGACTGCGCCCGCATCAGCTCCGCCTCGCGCTCTTTGCCCTCGAGCAGAAGTATCTTCAGCTCCGGACTTCCGTGCGGTGATATCAGATTCGATTTACCCATATTCCTTAACCTCGACTATGTATTGTTATTCGTGCTTATCGCGTCTTTCGGGGCACCGCCAAACTGACCGAGAAAGTAATTTTTTTCACAAGCGCCGCCAAAAAAAGAGCCGATCCTTTTCGCCTTCTCGATCATTCGTCACCATGGGTCAGCGTATTCATGATGTGGTGCTGGGCGCCGACTACGTGAAATCTGTAACAATATCGCTTCTATCGCTAAGCTCTATGCTAAAAGTACCGTTACCGGAAATGGGTGTCAAGAGGAAAATGCCCTTTTTCTCCACGCTTTTGAGAGTGCTGAACCGGATCAATTATTTCGTTTATTCTAAATGGGTTATCGGCATAGGACGACAAAAATCAAGACCCGCCCAGTGGCCTTTTGAAATCTAAGCAGGGGTAAACTTGTCATCTTTACTGGTGTCCGGCCTGTAGGCGTTGGACAGCAACGACATAAGAATATAGGTGATCTTTGGGAGATCTGTTCTCGCCCTACCTGGCTGCCGGCCTGCAGGCGCTCTTCACGTTGACTACCGGTCACCCTCCTGAACCCGATTCAAGATATAGGTATTTATTGGAGATTATTTCTCCGGTGAGAGGTTGGGTGGCGCGGTCGACCCGGGGGCAACCCCGCGCTGAAGATTGTGAAAAAAGTAACGAAAAACCCTTTACAGAGAGGACCCGGCAAATTACTTTGCCGACACCGGCTGAGGTGACAAGCCGGCGGATGACAAACGCCACTGAGGACGGAGACAGTGTATGGCTGTAGGTCGTGTAGTTGAACCCGATCTTGAATTCATTCGTGCCGTCAGAAAAGGGGGCGGCGACACTCTCAACAAATGCTATCAGTGCGCCACCTGCTCGGTAACGTGTAATCTCTCGCCCGCAGATCGCCCGTTTCCCCGCAAGGAGATGATCCTTGCCGGGTGGGGGCAGTCGCAGGAGCTCATCGCCGACCCCGACCTCTGGCTCTGCTACCAATGCAATGACTGCAGCGCTCGCTGTCCGCGCGAGGCGAAACCGGGCGACGTGCTGGCGGCGATCCGTTCGTGGGTGTACAGCAAATACTCCTTCCCCTCGTTCATGGGGAAAGCACTCGCCACGAAAGCAGCGCTGCCTCTTCTGCTGCTCGTGCCGACACTGATTCTGCTGGCGTGTATCTTCTTGTTCGCGCCTCGAAGTGCCGACGGCACTTTCCTTTTTGCCGCGAGTGAAGTCATAGATTTCAATCTCTTCCTGCCGCACAGCTCGGTCGACGCCCTGTTTGTCATCGGCAACATCCTGATCTTTCTCTTTGCGGCGATCGGCTTCGCCCGGTTCTGGAAAGCGCTGAACGCGGGTGTTCATGAATACAAGTTGTCTTTCGTACAGGGCCTGATTCAGACGATCAAAGAGATCATCACCCATGCCCGGTTCCGTGAATGCGAGGCCAACAAGCCGCGCTGGGTCGGGCACATGCTGCTCCTGGGTGGGTTTGTCGGTGCGATGATAACCACCGGATGTGTCTTTGTGTTTGTGTTCATCCCACACTATCTCGATCAATGGGGCCTGGCATCGCTGCACGGCTTCTTTGAACTGCCCATCGAGTTGCCGCATCCGGTGAAGATTCTCGGCGCGCTCAGCGGAGTTGCGCTGGTGATCGGCGGCGCGATCCTGATCATGCGCCGCCGCACCGCTCCCGACCAGGTCGGCGCGCAGGGGTACGGCGACAACCTGTTCATCACGATCATCTTCCTGACCGGCCTGACCGGCATGCTGTCGTGGCTGCTGCGCCTGACCGGCTCGGGCGCGGTCGCCTACCCGATGTATTTCATTCACCTGGTATGTGTCTGGTTTTTGCTCTGGTACATGCCTTACTCGAAGTTCGCGCACATGATTTACCGGACACTTGCGCTAGTGCACGCGAAGCGCGTCGGAGGACATGCCGCTTTATCGATCTGCCCGAGGGAGAGAACTGCCGTATCGAATTGGTCGGCGGGAAATCGTGGGGAGGGTACAACTGGTACCTGGGTAGCCTGCAAAGTCTGATCCAGGTGGATACA
>JBFMGC010000040.1 GCA_040752815.1 Candidatus Zixiibacteriota bacterium | reverse complement strand
CTCCAGAACCGAGAGCAACATTCGCTGCGCTCCCTCACGGGCGATGCTGTCAAGATCCTCAGTCAATCCGGTCGCCCGAGGCTCCGCGATTCTGCTTGCCACATCGTGGCACTTCGTATACTTTCCCCTCAGCGTATCCTTTCGTCGGCCGTGTCTCCACACGACCGGTTTCGGTTTAGATTTCACCGAAAGGCTACGCTACTTTTTTGCCTATTTCCACACCTTTTGGAATTAGCTCTCACAAACCACCCGGTGGCGCCGTATTCCTTAGAAATAGTGTGGGCCGGAGCGGTGTTCCCGGCAAAATCGGAGAATATCGGCCTCAGATTTCACATTTTAGCGTCCCCGGAGCGGCTGTAAAAGGAAAGTGACTGATCGAGATACGGCTCTTCGGGAGCGAGATTGAACCGTCGGAATGAATCAACCATTGGAGGTCCCATGAACTGGTGGTCCGGAAATGTCATCGGAAACGGCATAAACAGAAGAAGGATGCTCGGTCGCCTGCTGGCTGGAGCCGGGGCGGCTCTTACAAGTCTCAGCCTCACCTCGCTTGGCCGGGCGGCAACCAGAAAATCACGCTTCCTGCTTGAATCGACAACCGCGGCGCGCGGCCTGGAAACGGTCCTGCAGTTTACTTTATTGGAGGCGCTTCATGGCCGACGGGCACGGCGATTCTCGCTGGGCGCGTCGATTCCCGACGGCCCCCTGGCATATACTTCTCAGCACGCGCCGATGCCATTGTCCGACCTCGAACAGATGCTGGTCCTCACGGCCGTCGCCGGCAACACCGGCTGGCTGTATTTGCACCCGTTCAACAAAAGATATCTGCCCAACATTCCCAATTATGCCGGTGCCGCCGGAGGCAGGACCTTTCCGTCTTCGGCCGGGTTCCATACGTCCGAAATCTTCTTCACTGACGATACCGGCATTTACTTCCTGCCCACCCGTGATCTGCAACCCACGAAAGAATATACCGGCAGCGACACCACCGATCTGGAAGCCTACTTTCAGGTGCACCGGGCACGAATCCGGAAACTATCTGACAAGCGTATGCATATTCCGGAGAACCCGGCCCATATCGACATGCACAATCCCTGGTGCGTGAACCGTCCGGGCAGCACTCTCATAATTCCGGTGGCCGATCTGGCACAGCATCATATCGCCGCCCTGTGTTATCTCGTGCAGAACGGCGCCTGCATTTTCGACGATATCAATCACACGCCTATCCCCGAGTTACAGAAGTTCTCGGCCCTGGTCGATACCAGGAATCCTTACCCGCTCACCTTCCTTGAACAGTTGGTGTTGACCGAGGCCACTGTTGAAACCGGCACGGCCTGCTACGCGGGAGCACTTATGCTTCAGGCGATCGGCCTGGGCGGTTGGATGTTTGACGGGATCACACCGTTTAGTGTGCTGGGCGCCAGTGGCGACCCGGAAGTTCCCGGACTCGGTTTTCGTTTCGATACCGACAGCCGCTGGTCGCTGCCCAATGCCACCGGCTTGCCGGGAGTGTTCGAGGGATTCTGCCCGCCGCACTTCAAAGACATGCGGGCCGCGGTAGAGGCTCTTGTAAAGAGGAAGTTCGGTCCCGGCGGGCCGTTCAACCCGGCAACTGAGGGCCCGTATCGTGAGAACGCTCGGGTACGCGCGGCCGGCAAGATACATGACTCAGACTTCATTGACTGCGTCGCCACAATGGCACAGTACGTTTACGATCGCTTCGGGAAGTTCCCCGGGATGATCCCTACCATCCATGTACTAATGTACCTGCAGGCGCACCACCTCGACCTGGGCTTTTACGATACCCATTTCCAGCCGGGTGCGTATCTGGACACTCACCGGGACCACATGGCTACCTGGCACGCGTGAGAAACTCCCGGCGGGCTTCCTCTTTCGCAGTTGGCGCGCATTCTCTTTTGTGTTTGGCGTAAAACCTACCCCGTGGTTGCCCGCTTCAAGCGGGCAATCCATGGCCATTGCGTTACTTGCCCTAAGATCGTGGTGGACGGGGATATCCGCCACGCCCGATATCCTCTCCGTTCGCAGCAAGCTCTAACAATCAGAAGTCGTCGATTATTCGAGTGGATGACTGAAGCCTCACACGGTATACTCAGCTACCACCCTCGGGGCACCGGCAGATCCCGGAATCACTTTTCGTCACGCGCGAAAAGCCACTGGTGGCGGGCCGCGGAGTGCGTACATTGGCCTGAGCGACAACCCTCACGGAGTGGAGTTTATGGAAGACGCATACCGACAGATAATCACGGCCATCGGCGAGAACCCGAATCGCGAGGGACTTATGATGACTCCGTCGCGAGCCGCCGAGGCCATGACCTATCTCACCCAGGGATACCGTCAAAACGTCGATGAACTTATTGGCCGCAGCCTCTACAAAGCCGACACCGACGAGATGATTATTGTCAAAGACATCGAACTGTACTCGCTCTGCGAGCACCACCTGCTTCCTTTTATAGGCAAGTGTCATGTCGCCTACTTGCCGAAGCAGTATCAGATCGGGATTTCCAAGATCGCCCGCGTGGTGGACTTCTATGCCCGGCGGCTCCAAGTGCAGGAACGGCTCACGCGGGAGATCGCCGAACTGCTCATGGACCGACTCAAACCGGGCGGCGTGGGTGTCGTGATCGAGGCACAACATCTCTGCATGATGATGCGCGGGGTGGAAAAGCAGAATTCAGTGATGAAGACGTCGTGTCTGCTCGGATACTTCCGGGACCGAGCCTCCACCCGCGCCGAGTTCTTGCAGTTGATCAGTTAAGGTCCGCGTGGTCCCGCGGGCAGGGTCACCCGTCGGCACACGGACGCTTCCAGTGCTGTCGGACGATCCTGGCCGACAGCCCCACGAGTATTGCACAGGCCTTACTGTAGCCCGATCAGGCGGCGCCCGTTACTCCAGGGGATCGACCGGCAGCGGACCCAGAAGATCAAGAATCGCAGATTCAGGGTCTATGTCCGCCTCCGGCTGCCGTCGCTTTTTCCAAATAGCGAGGCGCACGCGGATCATGGTACGCTTGACCGATTCGTTGGGGCGAATCGGAAGCCGGTAGCGGCGCTGGATCCCCATGACATAGTACCGCTCTTCTTCTTTGAGCCGCAAAGCCTTGAGGGCGTCGGCAAACTCCCGGTACTGCTCCGAACCGGGCGAGAGAAGATCGCGCAGGCCTTCGGGGATGCGGGCGATATATTTTTCAACCAGCGGGTGAGTGCCGGCGGCCGGTTTAGTCTCCAACATGGTCACGCTGCCTAAAATAGATAAATAGAGTCTTCATTACAGTATCTACCTTGTGCTCATGAACATTTCACCGAGGCGGGGGTTCCCGGAATCTGGCCGCCAATCGGGAAGTCGGACCCGGGCGTGTTTCAGGTGCTGTTGTTCGACCCTGACCGACCGCCCCGGCGCTCCGGGACAGTCCCCACGAATGACGGGCGCGATACTTTACGTGAACCTCTGGCTGATTCAGTTTGTTGTTGGCCAGGATGATTGAGATCGTTACTTATGGAGAATGAGCGCCTTGTTCCGCCGCAATGGGTTTGACGAAGACGTCTACGCCAAAGTCGACAACGAGCGCATGGAATTGCGCGACTACCTGGCCACCGACCGCACCAAACTGGCCAACCAAAGCACTTTTCTGGCCTATATCCGGGCCGCGCTGACCCTCTTTGTAGCCGGGGTGACATTCGTGAAGTTTTTTGACTCGCCGGTTATTGAGACTATCGGCTGGGTTTTCGTACCGGTAGGGCTGGCCACGTTTGTAATCGGGTTCTTACGCTACAACCGGCTGAGGATAGCTCTCGACAAGATCAGGCCTCCCCGCCGAGACAAATAGGACCGCCGCAGCGGGGAACGTCTTGCCCGTGAACGGATCCCACCCTAAATTGTATCAGCATAGAAACCGGCCGTCTCTACCTGAGTTTACGGTCCAACGATTGTTAGGTCCTTGATTTCGTAAGTTGACTGGAGAAAACGCCATGATTCTGCAGAACAGACTGAAGCCACAGTGGCTTGCGGTTTGCCTGCTGGCCCTATATGCGAGCGGTGCGGCCCAGTCGAAGTCGCCCGACAAACTGGCCGCTGTCAAGGCCGAGGCGGATTCGATAGCTGTCATTATCGGCGCCGCGCTGGCTCAAAAAGACTCCGTGCTGCTAGCCTCAGCTCTCAGTGACACCGTGGGCATTGTCCTTCCGGGCGACAAAAAGCTGGACAGCAAGGCCAAAGCGGCCAGATACTTCTGGTTGCTGATGAAGACTGTCGGCGGCTCCAAACTGGAGCGGACTCGCACGGCTATCGAGCCGATAGCCGGGCACGCTGATCTAGCGCGCGAGGCGGGCGCCTATCGCCTCTCGCGGACTTCGGAAGCCGGAGTCACGGAGGAATGGAGAGGCAAGTATACGGTCTATTGGAGACGCTCCGGCGACGGCGGTTGGATGATTGAGAGGCTGTTTGTCACCAAAGACTAGATCCCGGGGGCGCGGAATCGGTCTAACCGACCACCACCACAGACTCCGGTCAAAGTGGAGTTCGGCAATCTGCGCCGGCATTGTTTTCGCCCTTGGGGCGGGCGTTGTCATGGCTGATGGTTCAACCGGACTAAGACTGGCGAGTGACTCGGCGTTGGGCGTGGTGCAAAAAGCGCTGGAAACCGAAGAAGCCGAGGGGCTGGCATCGATATTCACCGAAAACGGCGCGGTGGTAACACCGACCGGCCAGACCATCCGAGGGCGACTGACGCTGAGAACCATGGCTACTCTCCTGATGATGACCTGGGGCGGCGGAAAACTGCAGATCAGCCGTGACAGCCTCATGGCGCGAGATTCCACCGGCAACGAAATCGGCCGGTTCACCTTCCGGCGCACTCCCAAAGATGAACCGGAACAGACCTGGTCCGGCAGCTATACGATAGTCTGGGAACGCGAGGGCGGGCGCTGGAAAGTGGCGCGCGCGGCCGGGCTACTCGACCAGCCGCCGGGAAATCGCCGCCCACCCGATGTTCAACCGCCGCCCGAACGCCGATAACTCGACTACAACAGTTGGGCACAAGTAATCGACAAGCTTTCCTGATAGGAACGAATAATGATTCTTGATTTAGTTCTCTGGTTCGCCCTGGCTTATCTCGTGGTGATGCTGGTCTGGCGTTTCGTTGGCAGACGCAGCTCCGGGGCGAGGGACAAGAAAACGACGAAGAGTTTTGCCGAGCGTATATTCGGTCGCGGCTGGACCGCGCCGATCGTGGTGATTGTCATTGCAGTCGGGGCGTTTTTTCTCAAGGCGGGCGGCAGTCTCTTTGGGATAAGCTGGTCCGAGGCAGAGCGGGCGGAATTGGAACACTTTGTGGAGGCGATTGCGCTGTACCAACAGGCCAGTGAAATGGCGGCTTCCACCATGCTGCGCACCGAGGACTGGGAGACCGTGAACGCCATCCTGCAGGCCGCTTTGACCGAGGCGGACCAGGTCAGCGACAACCTGCTGAACCGGATCGATCCGGAACTGACCCAGGCCTTCAAGGACAATTTCAAATCCGGCCTGATGACAAGCATCTATGGCCTGAGGTATTACACCGCGTCGCCTCAAAAAGGCAAGGACACGCTGTTGCATTACCGGATGGACAGCATTAACGCCGGCAGGGCTCGCCTTCAGAATTGGAACCAGTGGTTCTCGTCCCACCGAACCGAAATCATGAACAAACTGGATTAGTCCCGCTTTCTGCGGACAATTATGAAGGCGAGAGGAACACTGTTCCTCTCGCCTTTTCACTTAGCCGGATCGGCCCACCTGGGCGTCTAGCCTGGGTTCGGCGACTACAGACAGCTCGGCAGCCCCATCGTCGGACCGGTCACAAACAGGTAGTCGATCAGGACCGTGATGTCACCAATGGTGAGGTCGCCTGACTGAGGCGCCGCACCGCCCGACTGGTTGATATCAGCTTCGGCGTAACAGTTCAACGGCATCCCCGACACAAAGAGGTGATCGATAATCGTCGTCACGTCGCCGATCGTAGGCTCGAAGCCTCCATCGGTGTTAGCATCACCGACTATACCGACGCAGCAGCAGGCATCGCCGATACCATCGCCATTGCCGTCTTCCTGGCCGGGATTCGCCTTCTGCGGACAGTTGTCGCAACCATCGGCGATCTGGTCGCTGTCCGCGTCGGCCAGATCATCGAATCCGGCGCACTGATCACAGAGATCGCCCACCGTGTCGCCGTCGCTGTCTTCCTGTCCCGGATTGGCCAAAGAGGGGCAGTTGTCCAGATCGTCCGGGATGCCGTCAACATCGGAGTCGGCGCCGCCGACACACTGATAAGCGGTCACGCGGAAATCGTCGATATTCCATCCGCAGAAACGCCAGCCGCCATCGGTAGGACCCATCGTGAACCTGACATAAACAAGCGGTTCACCCGAGGCCACGGCCGAGATGTTGACGTCCATGAAAGTCCAGGCGAAATCGGCGATCTCAGTCGGATTCTCCCAGACCGTGGTCCAGGCGAGACCATCGGTGCTCACGCTGATGGAGGCGCGATCGTAGATCGGCTGCTCCACACCCAGCCAGCGCTGAAAGTTGATATGTACGTTGGTTAGGCTGGAACAGTCGATCGCCGGGCTGGTCAGATGACGGGCCGGCATATTGTTGTCGTAATCACCGGCCAGGTTGAAACCGAAGACGTTCGTCCCGGAGTACGCGCTCGATGGATCCGGGCCGCCGTATTCCCCACCGCCGCCGGTCGGCGTACCGCGGGCCCAGCCGGCGTCGGCAACCCATCCCTTATTGGTCTCGAAGTCATCCTCGAAAAGAGTCGTCTGATCCGTGCCCGGTTCCGCGAGGAACCACTGAAGCTGGCCCGGATCGAGGAATTGGCCCTGAGTAGTTTCGAACGCTTCGACCATATACTCGAGCCGCTGCCCGCAGTAGACTGCCGGAAGAGTGGCTTCGAAATGTCCTGGCCCCAACTCTGTCATGGGCGCGGATTGAATGGTCCCGCCGTTGATGCGGTAGTATATGCCGCCGCTTCCCGACAGCACGGAACCATCGAAGGTCGCCCCGACGATGACTTCAAAAGTGGCCGGTTGGCCGGGGGTCAGCAGCGACGGCTTGCCGTTGGGATACGTGAACACGAGATACGGGCTGGGCATGCCGACACCGACTGCGGTCCAGGCATTCCGAACTTCCTGCTCCCACACGCCCGACTGGTCCAGGTCACGCGCTGCTAGTATCGTACCATACGCGGCCTCGGAGTAAGTGGACAACGGCGTCCAGTAGAAAGAGTTGGCGCGATATGCGATCTGTATGGCGGTCTCAACTCCGAGCCCGGTAACCGTGACACTGTGATGAGTGCCTCCGTCCGAGAGCAGATAGAACCACTTGTTTCCCACTCCGCTATTCGTATGAACGCCGCAGTAATCGTTGCTGCTACTTGGGGTACAACCCACGACGTTTACCCAGAACGTCCCACCGTAATAGTCCGGATCTGAACGCGCCGGCGGGTTTGACATATCACGGAAATACCCGCCGCTGATCTGGCCGTTTTCACCTACCAACCAGTCCGGAGTATCCAGGGAGTCGTGTGCAAATTCAAACGCGGCGCCCATCATATCTGAGTAAGACTCGTTAAGAGCGCCCGACTCCTTCTGGTAAATCAGCCCCGATTCGTTTTCCGTAACGGCGTGCGCCCACTCGTGGGCGATCACGTCCGGGCAGCCCGCCAACGACCTGAAGCCCGTCCCCCAGGACCAGACAACGATCTGAATTCCATTCCAGTAAGCGTTGTTGTTTCCTTCGGCGGAGTAATCCACCGACGTGTACATGCTCGCACCGGCATTGTCAAAACTGTTGCGTCCAAAAAACCCCAGCAGCCAGTCGTACATCAGCGCCGAGTAGACGTGCCCGTCCACCGATGACGCCTGCGCCGCTTCCGACCAGACATTGTCGGCGTCGGTGGCAATCGAACCCGGGAGCGACGCGCCGGCCACGAAGGTCTGTATGACATTGCCGAGCGGCATCTGGCCGCCGTGTCCGTGAGGATTGTTGGCGGCCTGGCGAGTGTTGTCCACCATGTAATAGGTAGCGCCGCCATCGAAATCTGTATCAATGTGGTTCCGAGCGCCGCCCATGACACTGGTACCGGTGCCGATAGCGTCGACGTCCATGATCCGATTCGCCTTGAAGATCACTTCACCGGAGCGAGCATCG
The DNA here is from genome assembly GCA_040752815.1 of Candidatus Zixiibacteriota bacterium. Taxonomy (NCBI): domain Bacteria; kingdom Pseudomonadati; phylum Candidatus Zixiibacteriota; species Candidatus Zixiibacteriota bacterium. The sequence goes on along the minus strand of JBFMGC010000040.1, from coordinate 17,455 downwards.
ACAAAGTACTCCCAGCGCCCCATCGGGCTGCCGGAGAAAATCTCCAGTCGATACGCCAGGTAGTTCTTCCCTTCCCAGGGATATATCAGCAGTTCGGGTTGGTTCGGCTGTCCGCCGCCGAAAAAAGTGGCCAGATCGTTGACCGCGATGTCGCGCGCCTGGTCGCCGCTAAGCTGCGGCGTGGGGCTGACAGCGACATTCTCCAGATAGGTACCGTTGATTGCATTAAGCACGCCGTTCGGCGCAAAGTGTGCGATCATCTCGGCCCCATATACGCGCAGCCCCTCATGCACCTGCCTCAGCCGGATATGCCTCATGCCCAGCGGATCGAGATCAACTCGTTTGACCTGGATTTCCTGAACGGCGTCTTTCATCTGGTAGGCCGATTTCTGATTCTCGAGAAACCTGTACACTTCGGCGATTTCCGCGCCCGGAGATACGGGATCGGACAGCCGTCCCGCCACAAAACGGAGCCGTCCTGACTCTTCGTCCTGAAGCACGGTGATTCCGGGTTGAGTTTTGAGCCGGTCGATTCCGGCTTGTAGCTGGGTCGGTCCGGCAGCCTGAGCCACTGAGGCCGCCAGGAGCAGGAGCAGAACGAGGGGTGCGATGCGCATCAAGATGTACCTCCAATGGTTAGGTCGTCCACACAATCCAACTTAGTAACTACCGGGGGTTCAGTGAGGTGCCCGGAAGCCTGGCAGTAAAGGGGCAGGGACAGTGTATTATATAAAATAAATTGGATTAGTCAAGATAATGGTGACCGGGTCTCGCGTTCCGAGCGGTCGATTACTCCCCCTCCCGCTCCGCTGCGCCGGTCATGGGCACGAATCGGACCGGCAGGATGTCGTGGTATTTCAGCCTTCCTCCCACCTTCTCAACCAGCTGTAAGGTCTGGTATCCCTCGCCGACCGGCGCCACCAGAAGACCGCCGTCGGCCAGTTGATCCAACAACGGCTGCGGAATCGTGCGCGGCGCGGCAGTCAGCATAATTGCGTCGAACGGCGCCGCCTCCGGCCACCCGGCGTAACCGTCGCCGATCAGCACTTCGATGTTCTCATACCCAAGGCTGTCGAGCAGTTTGGCGGCGCGCCGGCCCAGGCTTTCGACGATCTCAATCGTGTAGACTTTCGCGGCGAGCTCGCCCAGCACCGCGGCCTGGTATCCCGACCCGGTGCCGATCTCGAGGACTTTTTCGCTCCCCTGGAGGTCAAGCAGCTCGGTCATCAGGGCGACAATGTACGGCTGGGAGATGGTTTGGTCCTCGCCGATCGGCAGGGGGCCGTCGGTATAGGCATACAAACGATGCTCCACCGGTACAAAGAGATGGCGCGGGACCTTCCGCATGGCCTCGAGCACGCGTGGATCAACCACGCCGCGGGCCACAATCTGTTGATCGACCATACGCGTACGGGCCGCCTGATACGACGAGTCCCCCGGCCCGCCGGCACAGCCGTCAGCGCCAAGAGCCGCTATCGACCATACCACCGCGGCCGCAACAGTGAGCCGACATCTGGGAATTGGCGCAATCATGAGCTTACCCGGAATTTCCGCTTACATGATAGTACGCACCCGGGTTCTATGCAACTGGCGCAGTACTGCCTGCCGTCTGCGCCAGGATAACAACCTCTTGACTTTGATTCGTTAATCCTCAACTCTGGTCTCGCGAAGGCGGAAATCTCGGAGCGTTTGGCGCCAGTCAATATGAAAGCGATGGTACTTGAAAGACCCGGCGAGAAGCTGCGGCCGTCCAACATCCCCGCGCCGGTACCACTTCCCCACCAGGTACTAATACATGTCCATGCCTGCGGAGTTTGCCGAACTGATCTGCACGTGGTCGATGGCGACTTGAAAGAGCCGAAACTGCCACTCGTACCTGGCCATCAGATAGTCGGTGTGGTCGAAGCGGTCGGGTCAGACGTAACCCGTTACAAAAGGGGTGACAGGATCGGCGTCCCCTGGCTCGGAAGCAGTTGCGGGGAATGCAGATTTTGCCTCTCGGATCGCGAGAACCTGTGCGATAAAGCAGTTTACACCGGCTATCAGATCGACGGTGGATTTGCTGAGCAATGTGTCGCCGACCAGCGTTTCTGCTTTCCCATACCGACCGGCTATCCGGACCGGCAGGCGGCCCCGCTCCTGTGTGCGGGGCTTATTGGGTATCGCGCGCTCGGCATGACCGGCCGGGCGAAGCGACTCGGCTTTTACGGTTTCGGCGCGGCGGCGCACATTCTAATCCAGGTAGCCACATACCAGACACGCGAAGTGTACGCGTTCACCAGAAATGGTGACGCCCTGGCGCAAGAATTCGCCCGAAAGCTTGGCGCGATGTGGGCCGGTGATTCCGACGAAACGCCGTCCCAGGAAATAGATGCGGCCGTCATCTTCGCGCCGGTCGGCGATCTCGTACCCGTTGCACTTAAGCATCTTACGAAAGGTGGGACTGTTGTTTGTGCCGGTATCCATATGAGTGATATTCCGTCGTTCCCGTATTCTCTGCTGTGGGGAGAACGAATGGTGCGTTCGGTGGCGAACCTGACGCGGCGCGACGGCGAAGAGTTCCTCGCCCTGGCGCCCAAAGTCCCGGTCCGAACCGAGGTGCATCCGTACTCTCTTGACAAAGCCAACCAGGCGTTAGATGATTTGAGGGCGGGCAGACTGACAGGCGCCGCGGTGATCGTGGTTGATCCCGTGAACTGTTCGTGAGTCTCGCCCGCATGACTGTAATATTTGGAGAGACGATGCTCGCGAGAACAGCGATCCCACTGGTGTATCTTCTCGTCGTGGTCGGCGCGACGGCGCTATTCATTACCGGATGCGGCGAAGAGGCAGCCCAAACGCCGCCGCCGGCCGACACCGCCGCCGTGACAGCCGACACTGCTCCGATATCACAAACCCGCTTATACCAGGCCGTTGTCGATCTCCCCCCGGATGGCACCGAGTCGCTGAGGAGAAAGCGCGCCGAGATCCTGAGCTGGACGCCCAAACAAGCAGACAAGATCGATTTCGCTCTCAAGGGAGTCCGCCGGATCGTGCGACTGGCCGACCTCGGCCTGGGCGACACTGTCAGTTTCGCGGCGCCGCGGATGCCTTCAAGCGGCTGGCCGATCGCCCACTCGGTGCGGCTGAACCTGGGCAGGGAAATAACCGCTCTGGTGACCCGTTTCAAGCTCGACACCCTCCCCGGCCCGCGAGTTCGCGGCGAAGGATACCTGAGTCTCGTGGGGTTACACTGCGACACGACCTACGGCGAGTATATCGAATTGCCTCGAACCGGATCAGGCCCCGGTCGTTTCGAGCTGGTTTTCCTGTCCAATCACCTGTTCGTCCAGTTGAACTGCTGCGGACTGCCCCCGACAATCGGCATGGCCCGCTACGGCGATGTCAGCGACACCCTCACATTGATCTACACCTTCGATCCTTCTCGAGCGGGATATTCCATCACGCTGATCGGTCCCGAGCACGGGCGCACCTATCCGGGGTTCGATTATGGGCTGTTTCGTACTGAGCGCGGCGAGTTCCATCGCGATCTTCAGGAATTCCCGTATCTCTGCCGGGCCCGGGATTCGAGCTACGTGAATCTGGTAATCGGAAGCCGTTTCCGCGGCCGCAAATCCCAACTCGAACCGGTATTGAGCGTAAAGATGTTCTGATCAAGCTTACCGCCAATTAAAAGCGATGTTGGCATACATAAGGAGACTGAAATGAGCAAGACCCGGGAGAATCTCCAGGCCGGATTTGCGGGCGAATCCCAGGCCCGCAACATGTACACTTTCTTTGCCCAGGTGGCGCGCAAGGAAGGCTATCACTATATCGCGAGGATTTTCGAGGAGACCGCCGACAACGAGCGCCGCCACGCCAAGGATCAGTATGTCATGCTGAACCCGCTCGGCGATACAGCCGCCTGTCTCGCAAAGGCGATGGAAGGCGAAGACTACGAGACCACCACCATGTATCCGCAGTTCGCTCGCGATGCCGAGGCCGAGGGAAACAAGGAGGCGGCGGTGCTTTTCAAACTGATCGCCAAAGTAGAAGCTCACCATCGTGATCGCTACCGGCGGCTGCTCGAGATGGTAAAGAACGGCACCGTTTACAAACGCGAGAAGCCGATCAAGTGGAAGTGCTCGGTGTGCGGGCACGTCCATGAAGGCACCGAGCCACCGGTCAGGTGTCCCTGCTGCCGGCACGCGCGAGAGTACTTTGAGCCGGCCAACATGGATGTATGAGGCGGCGCAATGGCCTCATACGTTTGCAATGTGTGCGGATACGTATACGACGAAGCTGTCGAAGGTGTCGCCTGGTCCGATCTGCCCGATGACTGGACCTGTCCGGTTTGCGGGGCGGACAGATCGTTGTTCAGCCGTCTTGTAGAAGAACCGGCCCCGGTCGCCGCCGCGACAGGCGGCGGGAGTGGATCGTTCCGGCGGCTGTCGGACGATCTCGAAACTGCGATGGCGGATATCCACGCCATGGCGGCGAGTGGACAGTCGGTGATCGAACCGATGCGCACGCCCCGGCCGGTCATATCGTGGGACGATATCCTGATCATGGGCGCTCAACTCGCGCGCCTGCCGCTCAACGAAAACGAGCCGGTCAACACACGGACCGTTATCGGCCCGCGCGCCAGGCACCCGCTCGTGATTGAGACGCCCATCTATATCAGCCATATGTCATTCGGGGCGCTCTCGCGCGAAGTCAAAATCGCCCTGGCCAAAGGCGGCGCGACGGCCCGCACCGCTATTTGCTCCGGTGAGGGAGGTATCCCGTCCGAGGAGCGTGAAAACGCGTACCGCTACATCTTTGAGTACGTTCCCAATAAGTACAGCGTCACCGATGAGAACCTGCGTCGGGCCGATGCTATCGAGATCAAGATCGGTCAGTCGTCGAAACCCGGCATGGGCGGGCACCTCCCCGGCGCCAAGGTTACCAAAGAGATTGCCGCCGTTCGCGGATTCCCCGAGGGGAATGACATAATCAGCCCGGCGCATTTCGATGACATCCGCACACCGGACGATCTGAGAAAGAAAGTCGCCTGGCTGAGGGACAAATCGGGCGGCAAACCGATAGGTGTCAAAATCGCCGCAGGGAATATCGAAGCCGATCTAGACATTGTACTGCGAGCCGAGCCCGATTTTGTAACTATAGACGGCCGCCCCGGCGGAACGGGCGCGTCGCCCCGGTACATAAAAGCGGCGACTTCAGTGCCGACCGTATTCGCGCTCTGTCGGGCAAGGATGTTCCTCGATGATCGCGGAGCCAAAGATGTGTCGTTGGTGATCACCGGTGGGCTGCGGGTATCATCCGACTTTGCCAAAGCGCTCGCTATGGGCGCGGATGCTATCGCGATTGCCTCCGCAGCGCTGATGGCCTGCGGCTGCCAGCAATACGGGGTGTGTCATACGGGACAGTGCCCATTGGGGATCACCACACACGATCCTGAACTGAGAGCGAGGCTCGATACCGAGAAGGCAGCCACCGGCCTTGCGAACTACTTGCAGGTCTGCACATCCGAACTGCGCGACTTCGCGCGTTTGACCGGCAATCGCGATGTGCACGCCTTGTCGCTTACCGATCTCCGCACGACGAACTCGGAGATTTCATCGCATACTACGATCGGGCATGTGTAGACGCAGGCTGGTGAGTGAGGAAGGATGCGCGGGTGCCTCACTGCTTAGGTCCTGTCTGAAAAGCCCGACATGTTGCGTTAGGTCACACTTCGAGCCCGACCCGCCGAGCGAGTCAGGCACGAAGCAAGACCTGAAGCAACAGATCGAAGTTTTGAGACAGCCTCAGTAGGTGGGCCACAAGTCAGTCGCTTGACTTCCCCCTGCGCTCCCTCTTTCTTCCACCGCGACTGCCACAAAAGACAGTCACCAAGGAGCTACGAAAATGAAACGGTTCGAAATGCGGGTCGACCCTCTTACCCACGAAATCTACTACGCCGTGCCTCACAAGGGCCACGCCGTGCTGGCCGACCCGCTGCTTAACAAAGGACAAGCATTCCCCAAGCGCGAGCGCGCCGAGTTCGATCTTGACGGATTGCTTCCCGAGTCTGTTGCGTCACTGGAGATGCAGACCGAGCGCAGCTACGACATGTTCCAGATGAAAACAACCGATCTCGAACGGTACGTAACCCTGATCGGGCTGCTCGATCGCAACGAAACCGTGTTCTATGCGCAACTGGTCAATCATCTGGAGGAGATGCTGCCGGTAGTCTATACGCCGACGGTCGGCCAGGCCTGCCTGAAACTTTCGCGCATCATCCGCCGCTGGCGCGGTATCTACATTTCCGAAACCAATGTCGGCCATATCGAGCAGATTTTGAAAAATGTCGGCCTGCCGGATATCGCGCTGCTTGTTGCCACCGACGGCCAGCGCATTCTCGGACTGGGCGACCTCGGCGCCGACGGCATGGGCATACCGATCGGCAAGATCTCGCTTTATGTGGCCGCCGCCGGGATTCATCCGGCGTCGACCCTGCCGGTCATGATCGATGTCGGCACCGACAATGAGCGCCTGCTGAACGACCCGCTCTATATCGGCATGCGCCACGAGCGTCTCGCCGGCGACGCCTACTACGACGTAATTGAACGCTTCATTCAGGGGGTCAAGCGGGTATTCCCGCGCGCGCTGCTTCAGTGGGAAGATTTCGGCAAGCAGCACGCCGCCACGCTGCTGAATCGATATCATGACCGCATACTGAGTTTCAACGACGACATTCAGGGGACGGGCGCCACCGCGGTCGCCGCGCTGCGGACGGCCTACCAGATCACCGGACGACGTCTGGCCGATGAGCGGGTCGCCGTCCTCGGATTCGGGCAGGCCGGCAGCGGTGTGGCCAACGCGCTTGTCACATTGATGACTACCGAAGGCGGCCTGTCGCAAACGGAGGCGCGCCGTAGAATATATGCGGTCGACATCAACGGCCTCCTGCTGGAGGGGGACTCGGCCGATCCGTACCAGATCAATTTCCTTCAGCCGCGCGCCGCAATTGCCGATTGGCCGGTCGACAAAACTCGGCCACCCCGGCTCGAGGACGTCGTCAAACACGCGAGGATCACGACCCTGATCGGCCTGTCAGGTGTCGCCGGCGCCTTCAACGACACGATCCTTCGCGCGCTGGCGCAAAACGGTGAGCGGCCGATTGTGCTCGCACTATCGAACCCGACCTCGCACAGCGAGGCAGCCCCCGAGGCGGTCATGGCGGCCACCGGCGGGCGGGCGTTCATGGCGACCGGCAGCCCGTTTCATCCGGTGAGGATCCCCGGCGGCCGCGCGCTCGAGATTTCGCAATGCAACAACCTCTACGTTTTCCCCGGCATGGGGCTCGGCGCGATTGTCTGCCAGGCACAAAAGATCACGCATCGGATGTTCCATGCCGCGTCGTGCGCGATATCCGACATGGTGACCCCCGAGATGCGCGCCAAAGGAAATCTATTGCCGCCGCTTAAGAACACGCGGGAGGTGTCGTACACGGTGGCGATGGCGGTTGCACGGCAGGCGCGCGAGGACGGCCTGGGGATGATTGCGTCCGACGAGCATCTGTCCGAACTCATCCGTGGCGCGATGTGGACCCCGCACTACTATCCATACCGCTACACGGCGGTCGATTAGACCACAGCGCGGCGCCCTGCTGGTGGCCCAGTCTCCCCCACGCTTTACTCACTCGGAAGGGTCACGATACTGGTGGCAAGTATACTCACAGTCTCAACCCACCGCAAGCGGTGGGGCACCCGGCGCAATAAGAATCGCTATCCACTTCCAAATGCCGCCTTTCTTTATCGTCTTACCCAGCTCATGGTATCGTTCTTCGTCTGACATTAGAAAATCTCTATAAATACTGTGCTATGCTGTTTACCCTATTTCGAAACCTCAATGTGTACTTGTACAGGCTCACCATCTGTTGCGATCTTGATTCCATCATCGATTGAGGACATCTGTATCCCAATATTATCAGGTCCGATGATACCCATATCTTCTTTTTCAAGAGTAGCAAACACATTTTCTGGCTTTAGACCATTCCAACCGCCAGTTGCGGCATCCACTACGACACCAACCAAACCCGTGAAAAAAACGTCAAGGAAAATATAGCCAAACTTTGCGGATGCGCGGACATGGGCTGTAGCGGGCTTGTAGCCTTCCTTTGAAAAAGTAAATGTATAGCTATGCTTTCTGGACAACTGTACACTTGTCGGAGTAGTATAGTCCCCAATCTCGGGTGAGCCTTTCAGCTTCGCACCACCGGGGGAAGATTGGATGTCTATCGTCTGGGTTGAACCTTGAAACATGGCTCCACAACCTGATAGCATAAATGTGATGACTATAGCAAAGATAACGACACGCATGTTCTTCTCCTTCGTTCTTATAAGTTATTTGTTTTCACTTGTAATCTTCTACTGACTCACCGACCTTACAGCACCGCCATGACGGTGTTGCTGGGTTCGCCTTCGCCGGATTTGTTGATTGCAACAATCCGGTATTCCCATTCCTTGCCGCGTTCCTGGTCGACAAGGGTTATCTCCGTAATCACCGCCGTTGCGACATCTTCCCATGGACCATCGGGACGTATCCGACGCATGACCTTGTATGCGCTCGGTTTGCCGCCGTCGGTGGCCGCTTTCCAATCGGGGAAAACCCAGCCCTCACCCTGCCGTGGCGCCTCGAGAAGCCGCGCTTGGCCCGGCGCAGCCAGATCGGTGCGGGCCGCACGTCCGGCCCAGCCGATCAGCTTGAGCTTGTCGTCATCGTAGTTGACCGTGTTCTCGGCGTAGCGGATTTCGGCTTTCATGGCGTCGCTCGAATCGTCCAACGCCTCTTCTTTATCCGAGGTCGCCTGTTCCGCCGCCGCCTGCGCCGCTACTGCGGCGTTCTTTGCCGTAGTGTAGGCGCTGATTGTCGTCGCCATATCCATCACGCTAATTGGCGGTGAGGGATAGACAGCGACGTTATTGGACAACCCGATGACCAACTCCTGCGCCAAAGCCAGAATCTCGGCTTCGCTTCTCGGAAATCTTGCCACTCAGGATATGTCCTCCATCCAAAGAGTTCTTACCTGCTTATGTCGTTATGAACAATATATTACCCCCCCCCCCCGCATTTGTCAAGCGAAAAATGGAATTATTTGAACTTTTTTTGCCTCTCAGAAAGCACGGGTGCCCCACCGCTTGCGGTGGGATTAGATTCAGAAATTCGCCTCGTCCATCGAGATCGGTACATCTCTACACCCCACATACCAATTGTAACTCACCCAGTGCCATTCACCCGGCTCTCAATCAAACTCATACCGCAACAAGGAGTACGAATACCCGTCGCGCAATTCGCCGTCATAGAAATAGTGGTGCCGCAGGGTGCCGTCGCGCTTGAACCCCGCTTTTTCGAGCATGCCGACCGCGGCCTTATTCAAGGACGACGTCTGTGCGTACACTTTGTTCAGATCGCGTGTGCGAAAGAGCCAGCGGGCGAGCAGGCGTATCGCCTCGGTGCCGTGTCCCTTGCGACGTTCGTCCGGGTCCATGAGCAGGCCGAGCTCCGCGGAACGGTTGAGATGGTTCCAGCCGAAATATCGTATGATGCCGACCGGCCGATTGTCTTTCTCTCGCATGATGACAAACAGCTGTTCGTCGGCGGTGAGCTCTTTTTGCTTGTACGCCTCCGCCGCCTCGGCAGGCGTGCGCAAAGGGCGCGCACGACTCGACTGCATGGCGGGATCGCTCAGGAGGTACCAGTGGTGAGTATTGGCGACATCCTCAGCGGTGGCGAGTCTGAGATAGATGTTTTTTCCGACCAATCCGGGATCGGTCATCGGCGCGGGCTTCTTATCGTCCATAGTCATCCTTTACTCAGCTACCAGTTACTATGACATGAAATGAACCGCCGGGAGCGAAGGCAACTTACAAATGGTCCCTTACAATTACTACCAATCCTATCCCCTTTTGACAAAACTCTTGTATGATAGTCGGTCGCCGGATATAATGATAGCAAAGTGCATCCTATCAACTGAATACCTTCGCCGCCCGCCACAGGAGGTCGTATGTGCAGCACACAGCCCAACCGCAACCGCGCGCTGCATCTCACCACAGTCATCGGAATCATCATCACATCGGTTGGCGCTCTTGCCGCCGACAGTACGGGCATTCGACAGGGCACTCCTGCCCAGCTCAACATTGTCACCGGTCAGCAGGCAGCTCGCTCCGCGTGGCCGCATTCGGACCAGCCACAGTCGACGGGCGCACCACAGGCCGAGCGCCGTTCGGTAGGCTCGGCGCTTATGTCCCAGGTGCCAATGGGCCCCGGCGTGAGCGTGATCAGGACATACGATGACGCCCAGTACACGGTCGGCCAGGGGCGGCATATCGCCCGTTGGTGGAACGGGGAATCCGGGGAAAACATGCAGGTCGATGTGCATTTCGGGTATCGGGCGATGGACAGTCCGCCTCCGGCGGGAAGCGGGCCGTTCTCAGGATACAACGTATACGATGCAAGTGTTCCAACTGGCAATTGGCCGCTTGGTCAGGAGATCGGCGGCAACCTGCAGTCTTCTGATACTCTGGGGTGGGGTGGGATGCCGAGTCTCGATACGCGGGAGAGCGGACTCGCCGTAATTGCAGCCACCAATCGATTCTTTCGCACTTTGCCGGTGGGTCTCGCCTTATTGATAACATGATCTACTACCAGGGCTCCCAGTACGGTCTCGCCTACGATCCCCGCTCGAATCTCAATGTCACCTGGATAGACAGCACGGCATACCGTCCCACTTTCCTAAACCAGTCCGCCGGCAGATACTCGCGTTACCCGCAGGTAGTGGCACAGTGGGACGGAGCGAATACGATCGTGCATGTTCTTCTCTGGGAGGATACGGTCGGAACGATGCTGTCCGGCGACTATTGCTGCAATAATCTGCCTTACTACACGGTGTCCTATTTCCGCAAAGTCGGCGATGAGGCTACGGTTGGCACGTGGAGTGCGGGGCGACCCATTGATTCCTGCTGGTTCCCGTGGGCATCGCTCGCGGCAGCGCCCTACCCCCAAACCGGTCTGGCCGTGACCTACACTAATCCCACGTTCTATGGCGGGCTTATTGATAACCCGAATGACCTTGACGTCTGGTGCCGGGAGTCTTTCGACCGCGGGGTGAGCTGGCCGACAGCCTACAGTGTGACCAATTACATGAACGCTATCGCCGGTCATCCCAATCACTTTACCGCCTGGCTGGAAACTCAGGCGCTGTACGACATAAGCGGTGATCTACATGTAGTCTGGACCGCCAAACCGACTTCGTCTGATCCGTATTTCGATGGTTTCGACTGGACCGGCTTCGATCAAAACATCTACCACTGGGCGAAGTCGACGAATGAGATAGTCAAGGTTGCCACCGGCAGTTACGAAGACTTCGATGATCTCTGCGGCGGGATTGTGACCAATGTCTACGGCTTCGGCGGCAGCAACGCCGGGTTTATTGCTAACATCAGTTTATCCCAGTGTGACGACAACCTGTACTGTATCTGGAATCAGATTCACCAGCGCGCCAATCGCAACGACGGGCGCTGCTATCAGCCGCAGCCAATGCCGGGTGTACTGGATGACTGCGCTTATACAGACAACCCGATGGCGCGCGCAAACTGGGAAATCATGATGTCGGTGGCTCGTATGGAGACGCCGCATTTGTGGGATCTAGCGCGGAATGTTTCAAATACGTACAAACCGGATTGTGGTCTGGCTGGTGATCCAATGGCAGATGGACTCTGCGGCAGCGAATATAAGCCGACAGTGGAGCGATACGGTCTCGATGAAACCGGCCTGGATCTGACCTGGCCGGCTGCTACAGATGTAGACCTGTCACCTGGACATAATTACAGTGGTAGTTTCCATTTGAACATGCAGTATCTCGACGACCAGTTCCCCGGCCCGAGCATGTGGGGCGAGTGGCAGACGCAGCCGAAGACACTCAACTGGACTCGGTGGATACGTCTGGCCTGTGTTGAACCGGTCGAGGCGGCGTGGATTGTGGTGCGCCCCCCAAGTATCTCCTGGCCCAAGTGAGTCACGCTGGGTCAGACTACGAATTTCACGGTCGGAGTCCAGAACGACGGCAATGTTACATTAAACTGTATCCGAATCGGCACGTATGACAACGGCGGCAGTTGGCTTGGAGTGTCTGAGAACCCCACGCCAACGAGCCCATTTCAAGTTGCGGCGGGAATAGCCAATACTCGCACATTCGACATCATGATTGACGCCACGGCGCTGTCAAGCACGCAGTGGCTCGACGGTTTGGTCTGGTTGAAGACCGACGCCGCCAATGCTGATTCTTTGGCTATCCCGATTCACGTATTGGTTTCGGCCGATGTCGAGCCGGTAGTCTGGGACACCGTCCAGAGCCACACCTACATGTTCGACCCGTTCTTTGATCCTGAGGGTGAATGTGTGGCCCTCGCAGTTTCCAACCATGGCGAGATCGGTAATCTCGGCGGTGGATCGGTAAACCTCGATTACAAAGAATCGGGTCTTGAATGCGGCACGCGCGACGAGGACGCGATCTATCTCAAGTCCGGTTCACCGTTTGTAATCATGGCCGATAATTCAGCCGGGGCGAACGCGCGCCTGACTTGCTCGTACAATGACGCCAGCCAGGTCGATGTAACCGGTTGGGACCCGACACCAGCCAAAGGGTCTACCACGGGCGGAGTCAATTCGAGCGATGCTTACGATTCGGTGTATACCGGCCAGTTTGTAAACCGGGATACGACGATTGCTATGGAGAGGATCTACTATGCCCCGCGGCCGAGTACACCACTTTGGGCCTCGCGGAATTTTGTTGTCGACTACACGAAGGTTTACTCGGCCGATGGACAGGCTCATGGTCACGTAACGATAGGAAATGCCGTTGACTGGGATGTACCGTCGGACAGAATTGGTCACAATAACAGCAACGTATCGGTACCCGGAGGGTTCGTCTATATCCAAGGAACGGATACGGCGGGCCACACCGGCTGTCAATCACACACGAATCGGTTAGCAGCCGAAGATTTCGGCGGTTATTTCACGTCGGCAGAGCTGGATACCAACCCTTGTGCCAACCACGGGGCGTTTTATGGCTGCGTTGCGCTGCCTGCGTCACTGCTGGCAGACACAACCCATTATCGCGACGGTACTCCCCTAATACCGAGCTAGCCCAACCCCCTGGTCTGGTGGCAGGAAACCCAAGCAGCCGGCTTGATCAATAAAGAAACACCGCAGGACCAGGCGGTCTGGCTTACCTATATGCACGACTATAACCTGAGCGCCACCGACACGCTGCATTACTGGACGGTGCTTTCGACCGTGCGTAACGGCACATTGCAGGACTTGCAGGACCAGGTCCTCTACGCCAAACTCTGGTACCTGATGAGTGTACGCGGTTTTCCCAGTGTTTGCTGTATCGGGCGGGTGGGTGATGCCAACAACTCCGGAGATGACGAGCCGACAATCGGCGATGTCACAACGTTGATTGATGCGAAGTTCATCTCAGGCACCTGCGACGGGGTCATAGAGTGTGTTCAGGAGTCTGATATCAATCAGTCAGGTGGTTTTGGGGCAACCTGCGATGACATCACAATCGGAGACATTACGATGCTGATCGATTACCTGTTCATTACCGGCCCATCGGCGGTGCTTCCGTATTGTGGTTGTTAGCGTGTTCAGGTAGTTGAGCTAAACCGTTAAGCCGCGATCAAAAAACTTTCGCTTTGATCGCGGCTTGCCCATATTTCCTCCATGCACACCGAGGACCACGCCCGCTTTATGCAGATCGCCTTTCGCGAGGCGGAGCTGGCCTACGAAAAGGGCGAAGTTCCGGTCGGCGCGGTGGTCATGTTCGAGAACCGGGTGATCGGGCGAGGGCATAACCTGACTGAGTCGATGCACGACGCCACTGCCCACGCCGAGATTATCGCGCTCAGCGCCGCCTACTCGCGCTTTAAGGACTGGCGGCTGGAAAACTGCCTACTAGTCTCGACTCTCGAACCGTGCGCCATGTGCGCCGGCGCGGCGGTGCTTTCGCGAATCAAGACAATTGTCTTCGGCGCCCGCGACCCCAAGTTCGGCGGCTGCGGGTCGATATTCGACATACCGACCGACCGAAAACTCAACCACCGGATCGAGATTGTCGGCGGAGTTATGGAAGCGGAGATCGCCACCCTGATGCAGCGGTTTTTTCGCGAGGTCCGCGACGGAAAGGAGCGCGTGAATTGATCGACTCCCGAACACAGGATCAACCCAACTGGCGCGTGGTGACAATCCTCACCTGGGCAATGCTGGTGGTTGCGCCTGCCGTGTATCTCATCATAGCGCTGTTTGTCGACGCCAAGGGCATGCAGGCCCCGGCCGGCAACGACGTTGTGTTTTACATACTGTTTGTGGTTGCGCTGACCGACCCGCTGCTGGCGTTCATTATTGAACCGTCGGAAATCGGCAAGTTCAAAGCGGGTAAGAGCGCTGCGAAAACAGCCGGCAACCTGTTTCTGACTGTAAGCATAGTGAAGATGGCGATGGTCGAGGCGGTGTATATATTCGGACTTGTATCTTACCTCGTCACGGGCAGACTGGATTACATGCTGTACTTCTATCCCCTCGGCATTTTGTGGTCGTATGTGCACTGGCCACGCCGCGAGAAATTCACTCGGCTGCTTGAGGAGCTGAACCGTCCATGAATAGCGAGCCCGACAACACCCGGGACTACGACCTGACCGGTATGATCATCCGGCCGCTCTATTTCGGCATGCTGGTCAATATCGTCATCCCTGCCGGGCTGCTCTTTGTATGCTATTACATCAACGGCCGTTATCCGCTCGACAACCAGATTCCCACGATCGCCAACGCGCTGTTCTATGTCTTCTGCGTGATCTCGTTCGGGCAGGCGGCGCTGGCGCTTTGGTGGCGGAACCGTAAGCTTCAGGCGCCCATGGTGCATCGCGCGGGGAGTTTCGAGCACGATGTCGGCACGGCGATTTACGAGCGCTCGCGGCCGGTCTTTCTGCTGATCGCGTCGATTACGGTGTGGGCGTACGTATACTTCGGCCTGACCGGTCGGTTTCACGAGTCGGTGGTGTACGTGCTGTTTTCGTTTCTGGTGTTCCAGGTGGTGCGTCCGCGCTACGGGTCGGTCAAGAAGCTGATCGCGCACCAGGAGGAGTTGGTCAGGGACGGCCGTTTTGCGTCGGGCTCACTGGCGGACATTCGCAAGGAGATCGAGTCGCAATAATCGACTTTACATCGCCTCCGGATTTGGTAGATTCGCCTGGTTGAGGTATAGGACTGGTGGCCCACCACTTGTGGTGGGATTGGGACACTACTGGTGGCCCACCGCTTGCGGTGGGATCGATAACTACGACGGAGAGGTGGCCGAGCGGTCGAAGGCGTCGGTCTCGAAAACCGATGTGCCCTTACGGGCACCCTGGGTTCGAATCCCAGCCTCTCCGCCAGAATGGGGTGAATCATGACCGACATTTCAGAGAATGTGAGTACCCACAGCAGAGCTGTGGGCTACCGGGTTTATTATGAGGCAACGTATCTACCTAACCCCCTCGCTACGGTTACATTAATTATGAGTCAACTCGGACTGCTTGAATTCACTTGCCATTAGTACGCTTGCAATTATATTGAATGTAGTTTAAGAAGTCTGTTGAACTTCTGGTTGAGTGAGCCACCGAATCAGCATGAACAGGAAACCTCCTGCAAAACTACGTGGTATAGTGGTTTTCGCCACACTTTTGGTTGCTGGGGTACCTGTTGTTGGGTTAGGCGGCAGATTGCCCGGGCAGTCTGAGTTAGAATACGCGGGTAGTGCGCTCTTAAGTAACCCTCGCCGAGCCGTGCTTGATGGTTCCGTCTTATACTTGGCCCAGGTTAGTGGCCTACAGGTTTACAGCATGTCAGATCCCTGTAATCCAGTCAAGATCTGGCAACAGTTTATTTCTTCCGGAGTTAAAGACATAGCTGTCTTCGGCACTCACCTCTATTTGGACCGAGGCCGATCGGGACTGTATATATATGATATTTCAAACCCTGAGTATCCAATTCTAAAGGACAGTACTGAGCTAACAGGTTCTGGACGTAGGCTCTTGTGTTCGGCTAGCAACTATTTGTTTCGGGCCTGTGACGACCAAGTCCAGATTTTGGGAATTGGCGATCCTTTTTCGCCTACACTTGTGAGTACCCTTCAGTATCCTGAATCGGAATCACCGGTAAGCTACCCCATGTTTGGTCTGGCGGTGTCTGGCAATATCTTGTTGGTGGGAGCTCTTGATCTTCTCGTGATTGATATATCAACAATCTCGCAACCTGCGGTCCTTTCGCGAGTCGACGTCCCCCAAATAGCTGTCGACATTGGTATCAAAGATGACACGCTGGCCGTAGTCTCCTGTCTCTCCGATGGTCAGCCTCCCGGCGTCTCTACTCTTTCGATCTATGACTTCGCCGACCCGATACATCCTGCGCTAAGAGGCAGCCTGGAAAAGTCTGGTGCCCTTAACGCTGTGTCACTCTCCGGTGACTTCGCCTTCCTTGCAGGCGGCCCCACTGGTGTTGCAGCGGTAGACATCTCAGATCCCTATTACCCACAACTTAGGTGGTGTCTTGCTCCACGCGGGGACGCCGTCTCTACGGTTGTGTACCACGGTATACTGCTGGTGGTAAACAAAGCTCCTACATTGCTGGACACATCTCCTTACGATAGACCTATGTGTGATTCAACAGGTACGCTCTCTCCGCATCGCGCGTTCGCGGGTGACCTGCTTATCTATGATATACTGCGTCCGCTTGAGCCTGTTGAAGTAGGAGTGGTCCGGCATCCTGGCTACACGTCAGATCTTTGGATTCAAGGCGATCTAGCACTCGTGTCCGATGACACACGTGGTTTGGCAATAGTCGATATTTCTCGCCCAGACACTCTGATTGAGGTTAGCATGCTTCCAGATTTGGAGAGGACTTCGGCAGTAGCTGCTAGGGGGAGTTTTGTCTTTGTCTTCCAACAGTTCTATGGACTTCATGTGATAGATATATCCGACCCATCACATCCAACCGTATCCACATCTATCCCAATTTCGTCTGGGTGGGTTGACGAAATGACGGTCAGCGGCGATTCCCTTTACATAGCTGCTGGCAGTTCGGGTGTTTTGGTTGTCGACGTATCGTCGCCACATAATCCCCTTCTAGTAGCGACGTGGCCTATTGCTGATTTCGCTGCTGATGTACTAGTCAGCGATGGCTATTTGTATGTAGCTGACCGTAATGTGGGGCTGCAGGTGATCGATTTGGCTGACCCTAGCACACACACTGTAATCCCTGAATACCCTAGTGTGATGCGTCATAATTGTCTTGACATTTGATTTGAGTTTTTGTATGCTCTGGTTCATGAATAGAGCAGAACGAATCAGGCTGTCGCCGGCGGAGCGGACCACGATTGCGCGCTGGGCTCGCA
>JBFMGC010000039.1 GCA_040752815.1 Candidatus Zixiibacteriota bacterium | reverse complement strand
GGGCCGACACGGCGCGCGACCCAGGGGTTCTGCCCTACCGTATCCGCTTCTCCCGGCGCAAGCGCCGGGGCACCAAACATACCACTCGAATCAACGCTCACACCGGCAGGGCCGCCAGCATATACTCCAGCAACTTCATCACACCCTCCTTGCCGCCGTCGCCAACCTCCATCGGCGGGCCGACACACGACGGGCACCCGGCAAGGCAGGGACAGTGCGACACATGGTGGAGACAGGCGTCAAACAGGCGCTCCGATTCCGTGTAGAGCTTCTGCGATAATCCCACTCCACCCGGAATGTTTTCGTAGATATAAACTGTTGGCCGCTCGGTGAAGGGCGCCCGCACCTGCGATATCGAGCGCAGATCACGAGTGTCGCACATCACCCAGAGGGGGGCGATCTTACCGAGGATATTGGCCAGGCCGCGCAATGATCCGCCGAACTCGGCATACTCCAGATTCAGGCGGGAGCAGATATCGCCAGGGAGCGAATACCAGAACGCGGTGGTGTGCATCTCCAGCTCAGGCATTGACAGGTCGCCGTAGCCGACATTCTCGTGGGTCTCGAACTTGATTTTCTTGAAAAGCACGGTAGTGCTGGTCAGGGAAACCTCGCCGACCGAGCGACGCGCGCGGTCCAGCGACGCGTCCTCCTCGAACACGTCGAGCACCTTCAGATCGGTCTTGGTCTCCGCATCAGTATAGTAGTCGACCTTGACTTCTTTTACATATGCCTTGCGGCCCTCCCAGTCCAGATTCGTCACCTGGTACTGCTCGGCACGATGAAGGTAAATCGCCTCCGGGTGCAGGAAGATGGGTGCCGAGAAATAATCGACTTCACCGATTACCTCGGCATGGTTCGATTCATTCAATATGACAAAATTCTCCGGCGACGCTGATCGCAGAGAGACCTGTTGGGCGGGGTAGATCTCCGATGACCAGTGATAGCGCGTGCCGCTCTGGTGCACCACTTTCTCTCCGGCGAGATAATCGAGAATCTTGCCGGTCGAAACGTCGTCGGTGTACTCGTCCTCATCAAACGGCAGCTCGAACGCGGCGCACTTTAGGTGGTTGGTTTTGATGATCAGGTTGTCCGGGTCGATGATCCCCGACTCGGGCGTGCGTTCGGTGATGTACTTTGGTTCGGAGCAGAGGAATTGATTGATGGCCGATGAATTGGCGACCATGATGGTCAGCGAAACTCCGGATCGCCGCCCCGCGCGCCCGGCCTGCTGCCAGAGCGAGGCGATCGAGCCGGGATACCCCACGATAATTGATACGTCGAGCGACCCGATATCGATCCCCAGCTCCAGTGCGTTGGTTGATACCACGCCGGTGATTTCGCCGGTGCGAAGGCCTCGTTCAATCCGACGGCGTTCGTTGGGCAGATAGCCGCCCCGATATCCCGTGACATTAACACCTCGGCCGAATTCCCCTTTAAGTTCGCGCTGAAGGTAGGTCAGCAGAACTTCCACATAGAGCCGGAAGTGCGCAAACACGATCGTTTGCACGCCATGTTTGAGAATCAAAGCCGCCAGGCGGGCCGCTTCGTTTATGGACGAGCGCCGGATTCCGAGTTCGCGGTTAATCACCGGCGGGTTGTACATCACAAAGTGCTTCTCGCCGGAGGGGGCGCCGTTGTTGTCGACCAGCGTGACCGGGCGGGCGATAATGCGGGCGGCTAATTCGTCCGGGTTGGCGATAGTTGCCGAGCAGCAGATAAACTGCGGATCGGAACCGTAGAATCGGCAGATACGCTGCAGGCGTCTGATGACATTGGCCAGGTGTGAGCCGAACACACCGCGATACTGATGGACCTCATCTATCACTACGTACCGCAAATTCTCGAACAGCTTTATCCACTTGGTATGGTTGGGCAAAATGCCGGCGTGGAGCATGTCGGGATTGCTGATAACGATCTGGCCGGCGGAACGGATAAGGCGGCGCGCGGTCTGCGGCGTGTCGCCGTCGAAAGTATAGGTCTTGATGCTGACGCAGAGCGTGGTGATCAGCTCGTGCAGCTCGGCCAACTGATCCTGCGAGAGCGCCTTGGTGGGGAAGAGGTAGAGCGCGCGGGCGTTGGGGTCTTTCAGTACCGTATTCAGTACCGGTGCGTTGTAGCAGAGCGTTTTCCCCGAGGCTGTCGGGGTCACGACCACCACATCACGCCGCTGCATGATCTCGCTAATCGCTGATGCCTGATGCGTGTACAGGCGCGTGATTCCTCGGTGTTCGAGCGCGGCGACCAGTCTCGGATCGAGATTGGGCGGAAACGGCGCGAAGCTGGCCTCGCGTGAGGGGAAGGTCGTCCAGTGGACGATATTTTCCCTGACCGCGGGATCCCACCGAAAGAAATCAATGATCTGTTCGAGTGTCATGTGTCCCCTCTTAACGGACATGACAGGTGCGCCGGTGTCGGACTAAACCATGCCGGTAAGCTGGCGGCGGCAGATGTCGCAGAACTTTTCGGACTTGGCATCGATGTCCAGCATCGTCTGGCTGTAGTAGTTCACACACTTGGGGTTGCGACACTCCGACAGGTCGAAAAGGTGGCCCAGTTGGTGAACCACTTCCTTGTACAGACGGGGATAAACCTTGCGCTCGTCTTCCGGCAGGCCATAAAATTCCTGCCGGATATGATACAACGACACCACCGCCGTACCGGACAGCCCGTCGCCCCAACCCATGACGTACGTCTCGTCCGGTACATACAGGTCTTCTTCACAGATCGCAATCACTTTTTCTCGGCTGTTGGCTTTCGTGCGCTCCAGCTTGGCCAGGATGACGTGGGCGTAGTACTGGTTCCGCGAGACATGATAGGCCTCGGGTGGCATTTTCATCCCCTTGAGGATGTCAACCGAGCGGTTGAAAATGGGCCCGATGGCCGACGCCAAACGGTTGACTAACATGAAATCAACCTCGCCCAGCGGAACGACAACAACCTTTGATCGCATCAGTACCACGGTCTTGCCTGGACTCTAATCGGCCGTAAAGAATCGCGCCTTGGTGCCGGTGGGAGAGATCGCCACCTCGGCTTTTGCCGCACACTTCGGACACCAGCCGACAAAAGCAGTCGCGGCCCGGTTCAGGTAGATGCGGCTGTATATGTTACAGCACTTGAAGTGCATCCCGATAAAGGGCCGCTTTCGCTCTTGCTTGCCGTCCTGCATCGTCTGCCAATAATATAGCAGGAAGTCCGTCAGGCTCCAAATATTTTTAGGTAACTGCTTGTGAATCAGTTAGTTATCGAGAGACATGAGTTGGTGACCGGGTTGATCAGAGAATTCTTCCATGATCGAAACCGACTTCGAGCAGCCTAGCCGGGACGCCCCGGCGTCGATCAGCTCGCGACACTGCTGGAGCGTGCGAATACCGCCGGCCGCTTTGATCTGAACCTTGCCCCCGGCTGCTCTTGCGAGCGTCCGGACTTGATCGACCGTCACTGGCCCTTGAAAGCCGGTTCCGGTTTTCACGAACTGCGCGCCCGAATTGATGACCGCACGGGTGGCATCGATCTGCTGCTGTCTCGAGAGCAGCGACGCCTCGACGATGACCTTCAGGGCTATCTCCGGCGACAGCGTCCGCCTGACCTGCGCGATTTCGTCCTCGATCTTTCCGTACTCCCCGGACAGAATCCACCCCACTCCGGCCACCATGTCGATTTCAGCAGCGCCGTCGATTCCCGCCCTTACCGCCTCAACTACTTTGGTTTCTGTTCGGGAAGCGCCCAGCGGAAATCCGGCTACGGAGACAACTCGTATATTGCATCCCTTGACTTCTTGCGCCGCGAGCGACACCCAGACCGGATTCACCACGACCGCGAGAAACTCGAAACGCAGAGCCTGGCGGCAGCACTCTCGAATATCGCTCTCGGTGGCCACCGCCGAGAGGTTGGTGTGCTCAATATAGGGGACGAGTGTATCGCGATTCATGGCGCCTTGCTACCGGTCAGGTAGAAATCGACATCGTACTCGATTCCGACCTCAATTCGCGCCGTGTCACCCGGTTCGTAGCCGCATTCCGGTTTCGGTTCTTTTTCGATTACAAGACGGTCACTGCTCAAGATCCAGCGCTCTTTTAGCTGGACCAGCATGCCCTCCTTGTAAGCGAAATACATGTGACCTTTGGAGGTGATGCGATCCACGCCGGAAATGACATCAATCTTTTCCATCTGTTTGGCCGGCAGCGGTATGATGCAAAGGCCGTCATACTCGATCACGGCGCAGTCGTAGCCCCGTTCACGGGCGAAGGACTTGATCGTGTAGGTAGTGGAGGCTTCCATCGGGCCGTCAGGGAGGACTACGGTGGTGGTCTGCGTCCAGGAGTAACCCTGGCTTACCTCGCCGTCCGGAAAAACCGGATACCCCTGCTTGTAGTATTCCTTGAGATATTCGAGACTCCCCTTGACCGTATCGGACACGAATTCCATGTCGAGCATGCGCCCGTTGGGCTTCATGTACTGGACGATCGGCTGCCTTTCGCCCGGCATTTCCAGGGCGGTATCGCTCCGGGTTTTGTCCATCAGATCCCGTGTTCTATGTTGCCACTTTATAGTGTTGACAACCTCAGCAGTGGAATCTTCGAGAACGCGGCGCACCGCCTCGGTGATATCCATAGTCGTCTCGGCATACTCATGCTGCAGAATTCTCTGGGTGGGGCGGTCCTTCGCCTGGATAATCCCTCGCGTAATCTGCTGAAACGTGACTGTCGTCCCAGGAGTGTGCTTATAGCGAATCCGGACTTTCTTGACTCCCTGGTCACAGGTGGCCAGTCCAAAGGCCAGCAATATTACACCACCGACGGCTGTAAGCACGCCCGTAAGTCTGTTCATGTGGTAGGTCGCTCCGTTTGCAGTTAGTCCTCTATTCGGCTCAGTCTGAACCCAGGGCAATGGCCAGACTTGAGGAACTCGCCAACATGCCGGGAGTGCCCACTAACAACATGCTTCCGGCAATCAGCGTTTGTTCATCAGCCGATATATAATTCGTCCTTGATACTGTGACCTTGGGAAGGTCGATACTGGTCGGCGTGGTCGACGAAGGGGCGACCGCCTGAGGTCTGCTCACCAGAGAATCGGAAGAGCCGATCAGCAGTGACCCGAAAAACACTATCAGCGATGCCGCTACCGCGAGTAGTGCCCTATAGAATTGCGCCCGCTCCGAAGTACGCTGTTGAGATGAGCCGGGTTGCGGGATGAAGCGCACAGACTCAACTGTCCGCGCCCGGATCAGTTCGAGAGATTCCTGCCAGTATTCGGTCGGCGGCTCCGGTACCGAAAGACCGAACATGAGCCCTCTGAGCTTGTCCAGCTCCTCGAACTCGCGACGGCACGATTCACAGGCCTGTATATGGCCCTTTACCGAGGCCTCGATTGAGGGGGGGAGCTCCCGGTCAAGCAGATCGTCCAAGAGCGCTCTGATATGTGAACAAGTCATTCTTACTCCTTGGTGGCAAGGCGCTTTTTCAGTATCGCCTTGAGCTTCTTCCGCGCGATGTGAAGGTTTGATCTGACGGTCGCCTCGGGGCATTCGAGAATCTCGGCCACTTCCGCTTTCGAAAGCCCTTCGACATCATGAAGCAGCACGGTGGTCCTCTGTCTTGGTGGCAGAGTGTCGAGCGCCCGCCTGATCTCTTCCATCAACACCTTGTTCCGGTACACCTCTTTGGGCGTGCTGACCTTCTGGGCCAGCTCTGTCTGGATTTCGCCCGAAAGGGTGGTCGAGTCGTCTATCTGGCTATGACCCTTTTGCTTACGCAACAGGTCGATAGCGTAGTTCGTAGCCACTCGAACCAGGAACGAGGTGAAGTTGGTTACATCGGTTAACTCCTTTCGTCGCCGGTAAATCCGTACAAAGGTCTCCTGAACAACCTCATCGGCATCGAGATGGTTGCCCAGCATCTGGTAGGCCAGATTGTAGACCTTCCTCTGATATCGGGTCACCAGTCCCGCGAAGGCCTCAGCGTCGCCTTGTACGAATCTTCGTAACAGCTCCGGGACATTATCGTTCATGGTTGCCCAGAGCTCCGTTTAATACATGGACGAACAAGTAATTCGAGTGTTCAAAACCTCTGCTGTTGAGTCAACGTCGTCTCGGCCAATCTGGCGGGCCGCGCGGCCCGTGTCAATCCTTTTTTTGACAACGACTTAGGGGGAATGACCCGGGTCGTGGGAAGGTCACCGATCACCCCGGTGTGCTTCTTGGGGTATCGAGGATAGTCTACGCCACGCTTTCATCAGAAAGTCGTAGGTCGGGACCCTTGTGGCCCCGACAAGGTGCTGTTGGGCGACCCTCCCCGACAGACTTGTACTTGAGGAAGAGACACAACTCGATATTCGTTGACATCGGCCGATAACGCCGATATACTTGGGCCGCCTTTGGGGCCATAGCTCAGTTGGGAGAGCGCTTGACTGGCAGTCAAGAGGTCGGGGGTTCGACTCCCCCTGGCTCCACCAATTCTCCCGGCGACCGACTTGCGGGGACCTCCTCGCGAACGTGCCCGCACGCTGTCCTGAAACAAATCCACGCACGCTCCGTAACAGGCAAGTAGACATAGCTGCACCTGTTCACGGCGGTTATCCAGAGGATCGACATATGCTCAAAACCATCACTGTAATTGCGGGCGTGCTGTTTGTCGCCTTTGTCGCGACTGACACGCGGGCCGAGACAATCGCGGAGCTAAACCACCTACGCAACGGAGAAATTCAGTCCGCGGGCTTTGAATTGACCAAAGGGGGCGATGTTGACATCGAGGCGGTCGGCATGCGCCAGCCGCACAATCGCCGGCTTGCAGTCTACGCTTGGATCATCAAAACCGACACCCGGGAACCGGTCTGGCAGATGACCCTCAGTAATACGTCGCGGACAGGTGAACGCGGGCTGCTGCGGCGCGCCGAAGAAGGCAAGTTCCTGGAGCCGGGGAAATACGAACTCTACATCTATGGCGGCCAGGATTGGGGCTGGGGGATCAGTTTCGACGGCGGCAAGGATTTCTACGACGTCCTCGAGGACCTGATCGGGCGCGACGATGAGGACTACCAGGACTGGGATGATCGTGACTGGGGTCGGGGGCTTGATGAGTGTTTTGTCCGGCTGACCTCGACCGAACTCAAGGCTACAGATTTCAAACCGTTCGTAGTCACCGGCGAGATGTCCGGCGCGCTCGTTCGCTTTGCCGGTCTGGGCGACAGCGAATACGAGCAACAGGGGTTTACAGTCGACGAGCCGATGAACCTCCGCATCTACGCGCTGGTCGAACACCCGCGCGGCAACAAGACGGCCGTGGACTACGGCTGGATTGTCAACGCCGCCACCCGCGAGCGGGTATGGGAGATCGACCGCTTCAATACGGAGCGGGCAGGCGGCGGGAAAAAGAATCGGGTATTCAATGACCAGATCAGGCTCGAAAAAGGTAAGTACATTCTTCATTTCGTCACCGATGATTCCCACTCATGGGATGCGTTCAACATGGAGCCGCCGTACGATCCGATGAACTGGGGCATCACGCTCCTGCCGGGGACCGATTTCAAAGCGTCGGCTTTCCACCTGACCGATATCGAAGACGAGCGCGGCAAGCCGCTGGTCGATCTGACCCGCGCTCGCGATAACGAATACTCCGAGCAGGCGTTCGAGCTGACCAGGCCGGCCACGGTGACTGTCTACGCGATCGGCGAATACGACAGCGGAAGCGGTGACTTTGTCGACCGCGGCTGGATCGAAGATGCGGTCAGCGGCGAAGTCGTCTGGGAGATGGACAGGCGCAACACCGAGCACGCCGGCGGCGGGGAGAAGAATCGGATGTTCGACGGGCCGGTTTCGCTGGCGGCCGGCAAGTATGTGGCCTATTACGTGACTGACGATTCACACTCATATCGCGATTGGAACACCGGCGCGCCGTACGATGCCAGGGCCTGGGGTCTGGCCATCTATGGCGGCGAGGGGTTCGACCCGGCGACATTCAGAGTACTGGACAATACTGCCCTGCTCGAAGGCACCGCGGTGCTGGCGCGAATTACCCGTGTGCGAGACGATGAACGCCGTCGCGAGCGCTTCACGCTGGACAAAGAAACTCAAGTGAGGATCTTTGCTTTGGGCGAAGGACAGAATCGGGATATGTATGACTACGGCTGGATCGAGGACGACAAGACCGGCAAGACGGTCTGGGAGATGACTTATCGTCGCACCGACCACGCCGGCGGCGCCGACAAGAACCGGATGTGCGATGAGACGATTCTGCTACCGGCCGGCACTTACAACGTGTATTACGAGACCGACGGCTCGCATTCCTTTAACGATTGGAACTCAGCCGCCCCGCGCCACCCGGACAAGTGGGGCATCACGGTTTCGGTCGCCGACACGATGGCGAAGAGGTAGACGAAGAATAGTAGGGCGGGTCCCCCTCGAACCCGCCAAATTGAATCTCAACCCACCGCAAGCGGCGGGGCACCCGGCGAGCCGCCGAACGGTGGCCCACCATTTATGGTTCGGTGGCCCACCGTTTACGGTGGGATTGAGATGTGCTGTCGGGCGACTCCGCCCGACACGATGAAAAAGTAGGTCAGAACCCTCGCCGCTTCGGCGAGTGGTTCTGACACCGCAAAGTCACCCTGAGCTTGTCGAAGGGTCGAAGTAGGTCGGGACCCTTGTGGTCCCGACATTGCGCACGAAACACAGACACCAGTCCTCTCATCCTTGATACGTCCTCAGGGGCGGCGTCCCACTCGCCGCCCCTGAACTTTTGTGGGGGGGCAGAGATTGTAGGTCGAAACCCCTGCGGTTTCGACTTGTACTGTATAGGGAGCGTCAACGAGTTTCTGCTCAGCGGATGGGCGCAGTTTTCACCCACCGTAAGAGTCGGGGCACCCGGACCCACCGTACATAAATGGTGGGTAACTCCAGATGTGATTGACAATTCGGGAGTGATTTCCATTGATTGATGCATGACTAACACAAAGACTGTCTTAGCAAGAACCGCATGGATTCTTGGGGTCGTAGTCGTCGTCGTTGCTCTCTGGTGGCTGTTTCGTCGCCTTTCGGTTCTGACAGTATTCGGTGTCATCGCAGTGATTCTCGGCAACGGGTTGACCTACCTTCTCAACAGGCAGAAGATGACTAAAGGAGTAACGACAGTTCTGGCGGTCCCCAGCAACGCAATTCCGACGATGCACCTTGGCACAGCGAGTACATATTCCGAACCAACCCAGCTCTCAACGCTAGAGACGTGTCAATTGCTATCACTTGCAGTGATGCTATAGACAGTGCCGACTGCTGGAAGATTTCGGATGCGCCGGGCAGCCAAGGGGTCAATCGCGTCCAGCTGAGTTGGCTTGACAAGCCGACCACTTTCAAATTTGAGGTTGAGTTTCTTGCGGCTAATGAAACTGTCCGTGTCGATGTGTGGAGTCGTGAACAGTTGGGCGATCCACAGTGCCGTATCAAAACTTGGTCTCGACGGATGCTGACAGCCCAATAGCCCTATCTCATACTACACCCGCCTAACATTCCCACTCTACAGTCGGCCCCAGACTCGACTGGTTGCCCAGAGCGGTAGGCCAGGTTCACGAGGCGCTCAATAAGCGAGCGTCAAGCAGCTCGCCATTTTCGCCTTGATCCTGTGTTTACGTCTGCCGCCCACGAAGTGGCTTTTTATTTGAATTCCCTCTCCTTACCCCCTATCCTCCCCCCATGCGCGTTCTGGGTATCGATCCGGGTCTCAATGTCACCGGCTATAGCATACTCGACGTCCACGACCGGGCCATCAAACTGGTCGAGGCCGGAGTCGTGCGCACCAATCCGCACGCCGAGATGGGCGAACGGCTCTCCGAAATCGCGGGCGAAATTGGAAGAGTGATAGCCCAGTTCTCGCCCGACGCGCTCGCGGTCGAGGAGCTCTACTCGCATTACGATCATCCGAAAACCGCCATCATCATGGGCCATGCACGCGGGGTGATCTTTCTCAAGGCGGCCGAGGCGGGCCTGAGCATATTCCCGTATGCGTCGACACGCATCAAGAAGTCCCTCACCGGCAACGGCCGCGCCAGCAAGGAACAGGTGCAGCGGATGATTCGCTCCACGCTCAATTTGCTCGAGGTACCGGAGCCGCCCGATGTTGCCGACGCGCTCGCGATCGCGCTATGCCACTGCCGCTCGCTCGAGCATCAGGAGGTGCTGTCGTGATAAGTCGCATCCGGGGCATGCTCACTCAGTTCATCGGGATAGGTGCCCCATCCCCTTGGGGTGGGGTTAGATTGGTAATGGCAACATCGGTCGGGAGGGGCGTTTTGTGCAGTACCAGGGTATGCAGTTCAGGACGACGAGGAAGAGTCTTTACCCAACGCAAGCGTTGGGGCACCCTAAACGAGTCGCCCGATGTGGCCGATGCGCTCGCGATCGCGCTATGCCACTGCCGCTCGCTCGAGCATCAGGAGGGGCTGTCGTGATAAGTCGCATCCGGGGTAAGCTCATGCAGCTAAGCGAGCAGTCGGCGCTGATCGAAAACGGGGGAGTGTCGTACGAGATCCGGCTTCCGTCGGCGCTGGTCGACCGTCTCAAAGACGACAACCGGATCGGCTCGGAAATCCAGTTCGAGACGCTCTACTACATCGAGGCGGGCGACCGCCGTTCGAGCCACTACCCCCGGCTGGTCGGATTCATCAACCCGATCGACCGCGAGTTCTTCTCGCTCTATCTCCAAGTGCCGGGGATGGGGGTCACGAAAGGCCTCAAGTCGTTGATTCTGCCGGTCAGCGAGATCGCGGCCGCTATTGAGACCAAAGACGCCACCAAGCTCAAGCGGCTCCCCGGCGTGGGGGGGCGTCTGGCCGACAAGATTATCGCGGAGCTGGTCGGGAAGTGTGCCCGGTTCGCCCTGGCGCGTGGCTCGGAGCCGCTGGCGGCCAAGCCGACAGTCGCGGCGCCGTTTGTCGAAGAAGCGATGGCTATTCTCGAACAGCTTCAGTATACTCGGTCGGAGGCGAAAACGATGATCGATACCGCGCTCAAAGCCGATCCGAAAGTGAACCAGGCCGAGGACCTGATCTCGCTCATATTCCGGTCAAGTCTTTCGTCACGAGGTGATGCCTGATGGGGCTGGAGCGGATAGTCGGCGGGGACCAGCTTAATCCGGACGAGGACCTGACCCAGTACTCGCTCCGTCCGAAAACGCTCAAGGAGTTTATCGGCCAGAAAGAACTCTGTGACAAGCTAAACGTGCTGCTTGAGGCCGCGCAGGGGCGGAATGAGCCGGTCGAGCACATGCTCCTCTACGGCCCGCCGGGACTGGGGAAGACTACGCTGGCGCATATTATCACCCACGAGATGAACACCAAGATAATCGCCACCTCAGGCCCGGCCCTGCAGCGGGCGGGCGATCTGATGGGTATTCTCACCAATCTGAACCACGGCGATATTCTGTTCATCGATGAAATCCACCGGCTGTCGGCGGTGATCGAGGAGTTCATCTATCCGGCGATGGAGGATTTCAAGGTTGATTTCGTGGTCGATAAGGGGGCGTTCGCTAAAGTAATCAATGTTCCCCTCAAGCGGTTTACGCTGATCGGCGCGACCACGCGGGCCGGGATGCTCTCGGCGCCGCTCCGCGACCGGTTTGGACTGTACTATCATCTCGATTTCTACCCGGCCGAGGATTTGGCGGAGGTGGTCCTCCGCTCGGCGAAACTGCTCGATATCGCCATCGATTCGGAGGCGTCAAAAGTAGTTGCGGCGCGCTCGCGGGGCACCCCGCGAATAGCCAATCGTCTGCTCAGGCGAGTGCGCGACTACGCTGCAGTCAAAGGTGACGGCCGGGTCACGCCGGAGATCGCCACGACCGCGCTCGATGTCGAGGGGATTGACTCAGCCGGTCTCGATGCGCTCGACCGGAAACTGCTCGAGACGATTATCCAGTATTACCACGGCGGCCCGGTGGGAATCGAGGCGCTGGGGGCGACACTCAACGAGGAAGTGGATACGCTGGTAGACATGGTTGAACCGTTTTTGCTGAAAATCGGGTTCGTGCAGCGGACCCGCCGGGGGCGGGTGGTATCCAACGAGGCCGCCAAGCACCTGGGTATGTTGTTGTCTAACAACAGACAACAAGATCTTTTTTGAAAACTTGCCTCAATGGGGACCACTTCTGTCCGTAATGCGGGGTGAACTTTTTCCGCTTGCACCCGATCTTATCAGGGCACACTTTGTTACACCCTGAGAGCTTAGCGGAGGTATTTTAGACATTGACCGGTAAAACAAAATCACCCACCGATGAACAGTTGCGGCTGCTCATAGATTCGATGTGTGTCCAGTTGGGGCGCACCGGGCACGAGGCTGTCCAGGTGGTCAATACGTTGATCCGCGAGACGGTCAAGTTCCGCGACAAGCTCAAACAGGAGACTGGCGAAATCCTGACCGTGGGCGACACCCGTATCGCACTCGACGCTCTAACCGAGCACCTTCAAGGTCGCAAAATGACTAACGGCCTTACGCCGGAGCAAAAGGCGCTAACCCAGATCTGGATCGACCGTTTGACGCTGTTCAAAGCACTCTGATCGAGCCTCCGGCCCGTAAGCCGGTCTGCTCACATGAAACTAACGCTTTTCGACTACGATCTCCCCAAGCGGCTTATAGCGCAGTTCCCCACGCGGAGGCGCGACCAGTCCCGCCTTATGGTTATAAATCGAACCAGCGGCGAGATTCGGCACCGCAAGTTCGCTGACTTGGTCGAATATCTGAACCCCGGGGATGCGCTTGTGGTCAACAACACGAAAGTGTTCAAAGCGCGGCTGTTGGGGAAGCGGGCGACTGGTGGGCAAGTGGAGATCTTTCTGATCAGGCGGAGTGACAGTGAACGCGGTGAAATCTGGGAGGCGCTGGCGCAGCCGTCGAGACGGCTCAAGGAAGGAGAGCGCATTCTGTTCGGCCCTGAAGATTCCTGTGCGCTTGATCAGTATTTAGGCGATGGCCGGTGGACAGTTGTATTTAGTTCAAAGACGGTGCGGGAGCGAATAGTCGCACGCTACGGCCATGTGCCGTTGCCGCAGTATATCGCTCGGGACGATCAACCCGCCGATCTGCGCCGCTACCAGACAGTATTTGCTCGGCCGGAACAAACCGGGGCTGTCGCCGCACCGACAGCCGGATTTCATCTTACTAGGGGGCTGTTGGGGAAGGTACGGACACGCAGGGCGGCAGTGTGCGAGATCACTCTCCATGTTGGCCCGGGAACCTTCAAGCCGATCAGTGTCGACGATATCGGGCATCACACGGTCGACCCGGAGCACGCTCGCCTCCCGGAGGAGGTCGCGTCAGTGGTTAACGAGACCCGCCGGAGGGGCGGGAAGACAGTCGCGGTGGGGACGACTTCGGTGCGGACGCTTGAGTCAGCGCCCTGGCAGGGCGACCGGGTCTTACCGTTTGCCGGGCTGGTTGATTTGTATATCCGGCCGGGGCACCGGTTTCGACTGGTTGACCATCTGGTTACGAATTTCCACCTGCCTAAGTCGTCACTCCTGGTGCTGGTGTCGGCCTTTGCGGGACGGGAGCTGATTCTTGCGGCCTATGCGGAGGCGGTGCGCGAGGAGTACCGTTTCTACAGCTACGGCGACGCCATGCTGATTCTATAATCGCTTTCCCGCGCCGTAGGCCGTGCCTATATTCTCGCCCGATGGCCAAAACCTCAGCAGTGATAGTCGCAGCCGGCAATTCAGTGCGTTTCGGCGGCGCCGTTCCCAAGCAGTTTGTCGCGGTGGCGGGGCGGCCGCTCTTAGCGTGGACAATCGAGCGGTTTGAGAAAGCTGAGTCTATCGATGAAATAGTGCTGGTAGTTGCTGAGGACCAGTTGTTGTTTGCCGGTGAGAAAGTGGTCAGCCGATTTGGTTTTTCCAAAGTGACGCGGGTGATTCCGGGCGGCGAGACGCGCCAGAAGTCGGTGCTGAAAGGGCTTGAGAGCTTGTCCCTAACTACCGGTCTGGTGGCCATACACGACGGGGCTCGCCCGTTGGTAGCGCCGGAAGACATCAATGACGTAGTTAAAGCTGCCGGATTGGAAAAGGCGGCGATTCTGGCTGTCCGGGTTTCCGATACGGTCAAGCGTGTCAAAGAGAGATTCGTCATGGCGACACAAGATCGCGCCGATCTCTGGCTGGCTCAGACGCCGCAGGTATTCGAGCACGATCTGATTCTCGAGTCCCACAGGCGCGCAGCAGCCAAGCGTGTGGATGTGACCGACGATGCCGCGCTGGTCGAGGTGGCCGGATTCAAAGTCTGTGTGGTCGAGGCGCGCTCGCCCAATTTCAAAGTCACCACGCGTGAGGACCTGATGCTGGTGGAGACGCTTCTTAATGGGGAAATCGGTGAGTAAAGCGAGAACCGGAACGATGCGGATCGGCCACGGCTACGACGTGCACAGGCTGGTGGCGGGAAGACGCCTCATGCTCGGCGGAGTCGAAGTACCTTTTGAAAAGGGCCTGCTGGGGCACAGCGATGCCGACGTGCTCCTGCACGCGATTGCCGACGCACTTCTGGGCGCGGCCGGGCTGGGAGATATCGGGCGGCACTTTCCGCCGACAGACGAAAGATACAAAGACGCCGACTCGACTGTGCTGCTATCAGATGTTGTCGCGATGGTTCGCCGGGCGGGATACAAGTCTGTATGCAATGTAGATTGTGTAGTAATGGCCGAGCGCCCGAAACTGGCATCTTACATAGACTCCATGCGCAGCCGAATTGCTAAGATTCTGATGACCGACCCCGAGAATGTGAGCGTCAAGGCCACTACTTGCGAGGGGCTGGGGTTTATCGGTCGGGAGGAGGGGATCGCGGCGTCGGCGGTCTGCCTGATCAGTACCGATGAGTGAACACTTACCTCAAATCAACGCCTGGCTTGATCACGTGTTCTCGCACGGCACGGTCTGGGTCTACCTGGCGATCCTGGTCGCCTGCATGATCGAGAATTTTGTCCCGCCATTTCCGGGCGACTTGTTTATCGTTGCAGCCGGCGGTCTGGTGGCGCTGGCGAGACTCGATCCGGTGTGGTCGATGGTGGTGGCGTGCTGCGGGGGTATGATATCGGCTATGACACTTTATGCGGTGGGGAGGCGTTTCGGCCGAGACTACTTCATCCGCAAGAACTACCGGTTCTTCTCGGCGCACGACATTGTCCGCGCCCAGGATAAGTTTGATCGCTGGGGTGGACTGATTCTGGCGCTGTCACGATTTGTGGTCGGACTCCGGGTAGCGCTAATAGTCGGAGCGGGAATCACGGCCTACCCGGCGATCCGCATGGTGATTTACACGCTGATATCGTATCTCGTGTTTTCCGGATTGCTGCTTTTTCTCGGATTCCAACTTGTGGAGAACCTGGACCGGGTTGAGGTTTTCCTGACCACGTACAATTATGTTGTGTGGGTTATTCTTGTTGCCTTGGTGGGGTGGTATGTGTTTCGTCGGGCCAAAAAGTCGCGAGGCAGGAGCAAGGAGTGAAAGTTCTGGTGCTGGTCGGCGGGGATTCCAACGAGCGGGCGGTGTCGCTCAACAGCGGTGCGGCGATCTGCAAGGCGCTCCGGCGCCTCGGCCACGAAGTGCTCGCACTGGATTCCGGCACCGGACAGTTGCTTACGGACTCTAACGGAAAATTGCTGCTTGAAGGCGGGAAGGCGCCCTATGATACACCCTCAATCGCAAGCTGCGAACCGGGCGCGCTCATCAGCACGATGTCATCGGACTACCGCGATGTGGACGTGGTGTTTCTTGCCCTGCATGGCGGTAAAGGGGAGAACGGATCGATCCAAAACCTCCTCGAATTGGCCGGGAAGAAGTACACCGGCTCGGGCATGACCGCGTCGGCAGTTGCCATGGACAAGGCCCTTAGCAAGCGGGTTATGGTCTCCGCCAATGTGCCGACTCCGGAGTGGCAACTACACAAGGTTACAAGCGGGCAGTCGGTGGAATCTGTTGCCCGGCTGATTGGCGACTCGATGCCATTGCCGTTGATTATCAAGCCTAACGATGGCGGCTCCACAATCGGACTTACCAAAGTCACGGACGAATCACAGGTACTCGGCGCGGTCCGTGAGTGTCTTGTCCACAGCCGAGAAGTCCTGGTGGAGCGCTATATTCCCGGCCGCGAGCTGACGGTGACCGTTTTCGATGGGCGGGCGTATCCTCTTGTCGAGATCAAGCCGAAGAGCGGCCTGTATGATTACGAGGCCAAGTACACCAAAGGCAAGAGCGAGTACATCGCTCCGGCCGATGTGCCCGATGCCCTGGCGCGCGAGATGCAAGCCGCGGCGGTCAGAGTTTTCGAGGCGATAGGTTGTGCTGGTTTGGCCAGAGTCGATTTCATTCTCGATCCACGGGAAAAGTTCTACTGTCTCGAAATCAACACGCTGCCCGGCATGACCGCGTTGTCACTCGCACCGATGGCATTCAAGTGCGAGGGGATCGATTTTGACCAGCTCGTGGCCATGATCCTCGAATCAGCCCTCAAAGCCTGATGCCTCCCATGAGCAAGCTCAGACCCCGCGCACTGATTTTCGACCTCGGCTCGACACTGATTGAATACGAGGCGACTCCTTGGGACGAGCTGGGCGTGCTCTGCCTCGAATCGGGACGCCAGTTTCTCCTGGCCCGCGGGTACGAATTGCCGTCGCGGGAGGTAGTGGAGCAGACCTTCGATCACATCCGCGCGGTGTACCGTCGCGAAGCGTCCGAGAACCTGATCGAATGGGATGTGCCGACGGTTGCGTCGCGGATGTTTGATGCGCTCAACATCGCCTACGACGATGCCCTCATTGACGGTTTCTTCGACGCATATTACGAACCAGTAGACCGAGAACTGTTCTTGTACGATGACGTACTGGAAACACTCGCCCTACTGAAGAAGACTTACCCAGTGATGGGCCTGATATCCAACACGGTCTTTCCCGACCGGGTCCATCTGAAAGAACTGGATCGGTTCGGCATCGCCCCGTTTCTGAAGTTCACCGTTTTCAGTTCGTCGTTCGGCCTGCGCAAGCCGCATCAGGATATTTTCTATCAGGCGTGCAACCTGGCCGGTTATGCGCCATCGGAATGCGTATATATAGGCGACCGGTATTACGAGGACATATTGGGACCTGCCGGAATTGGCATGGCGGCGATTCTGAAAAAGAAGGCGGGCAGGGAATATCCGGCGGAGATGCCCGTAACGCTGGACAAGATTGACAACCTGATCGAGCTATTGGAACATGTCGAGCACTGACCGGATCGACCGTGTTGCGCCCTGACATCCGCAGGTGTATATTGGCGCCATTAACGTACCCGTTTAACCGGACCAAATGAGGTGACAAGTTGGATAAAGTAGAATTGCTGCTGAAAGAACTGACCGAGACCGATGGTGTCCCCGGTCACGAAGCCGATGTCCGCCGCCTGATGGCGCGGGAGTTGAGGCCGCTTACCGACTCAGTTCAGTACGACAAGATCGGCTCGATCATGGGTATCAAGAAGGGGAGCTCCGACAAACCGCGCATCATGATCATTGCGCATATGGACGAGGTCGGTTTCATGGTGCGGGAGATTTCCAGCGACGGCTACATCAAGTTTCTTCCGCTCGGCGGCTGGTGGGGACATGTGGCGCTCGGACAGAGAATGCGGGTGCTGACCTCCAAAGGCCCGGTGCTCGGGATTGTCGGCTCCAAGCCGCCACATCTGTTGCCTGAGGAAGAGCGCAAGAAAGTGCTCGATATCAAGGATATGTTTCTCGATGTCGGCGTAATTGAAAAGTTCGATGTCAAGAAGAAGCTCGGCATAAAAGTAGGTGATCCGATAGTCCCTGACAGCCAGTTCTCGATTCTGAGCAACAATAAGCTCTACCTGGCCAAAGCGTTCGACAACCGGATGGCCTGCGGGGTGGTGATCGAAGTACTTCGTCGGCTTCAGAAAACGAAACATCCGAATACTGTACTGGGGTGTGCCTCGGCGCAGGAAGAAGTCGGCATTCGCGGGGCGCAGACTCTGTCGCACCTGGGCGACCCCGATGTCTGCATCGTTTGTGATGTCGGTATCGGCCAAGACGTGCCACCCGATGGGTTCAAGAAAGCGGAAAAACTCGGCGGCGGGCCGGGGATATTGGCTATGGATGCCACCATGATCCCCAATGTCGGCCTGAAGGAATTTGTCATCCGTATCGCGGAGAGCAATAAGATACCGTATCATTTGACTACTATGGATCGCGGCGGCACCGACGGCGGCCGGGTGCATATCAGCCGGGCCGGCGTGCCGTCGATTGTGATCGGCGCGCCGGTGCGGTATATCCACAGTCATAACGGAATTCTCTGCCGAACCGATTATGACAATACGATCAAATTGATCGCGGAAATTGTCAAGAAACTCGACGCTAGGACCGTGAAGTCGTTTACGGAGGCGTAGGAACAGATGCCACTGGTATTTCGCAACAGCCTGACTCGCACCAAACAGGAGTTCAAGTCAATCGAACCCGGTAAGGTCCGCATGTATACCTGCGGTCCCACCGTGTACAACTTCGCCCACCTGGGCAACTTCCGCACCTATATGTTCGAGGACCTGCTGCGCCGGTATCTGAAATACAAGGGGTACCAGGTGACTCAGGTTATGAACCTGACTGATGTCGACGATAAGACCATTCGCGATTCGCGCGCGGCCGGCATTTCTCTTAAAGAACATACCGCCCAGTTTACGGCTGCTTTCTTCGAGGACCTCGACCGGCTGCGGATTGAACGGGCCGAGTATTACCCCGCGGCCACCGATCACGTCCCCGAAATGGTTGCGATTATCAAAAAGCTGATTGCGAAAGGGCTGGCGTACCAGGCCGACGGCAGTTGGTATTTCAAGATTGACGCCTTTCCCCAATATGGGAGGCTGGCTAACCTCGATAGGAGCAGCCTGAAGGTCGGTGCTCGTGTCGCGGCTGACGAGTATGAAAAAGAATCAGTCTCTGATTTCGCCCTGTGGAAAGCCTGGGACGAGGCCGATGGTGACGTTTACTGGGATACCGATCTGGGTCGCGGCCGCCCCGGCTGGCATATCGAGTGCTCGGCGATGTCATCGAAATACCTGGGCAACCATTTTGACATCCACACCGGCGGGGTAGACAACCTGTTTCCGCACCACGAGAACGAAATCGCCCAGTCCGAAGGCGCCAACGATGAGACGTTCGTGAACTACTGGCTGCACAGCGAGCACCTGATTGTCGAGGGGCGCCGGATGGCCAAGTCGCTGGGCAACTTCTATCGCTTGAAAGACCTGATCGAAAAGGGATATTCACCACTCGCGGTGCGGTATCAACTGATATCTACGCACTACCGTCAGCAGTTGAATTTCACGTTCGAGGGCCTTGAACAAGCTGTCGGTGCACTGGAACGATATAATGACTTCATAAGCAATCTCACGGACTATGCCGGCGGGCAGTCCAGCGGTGAGGCGGCGACGATTATCGCAAGATTCCTGTCCGAATTCGAAACGCGGATGGACGATGACCTGAACATCTCCGGCGCGCTCGGGGCGGTGTTTGATTTCATCCGCGATATCAACCGCCTTCGGTCCGAGGGCAGACTCTCGGTTACCGAACGTGACGAGGCCCTTGAGGCGATTCGGCGGATAGACCGCGTGCTTGATTTCCAGGTACAACGGGAAGTGCTCGACAGCGAGATCGAGACGTTGATTGCGAAGCGGACCGAGGCACGCAAGAACAAAGACTTTGCTACCTCGGACAGTATCCGCGATCAGCTTCTCAAGATGGGCATTGTGCTCGAGGATACCGGGCAGGGTGTCAAGTGGAAGCGGAAGATGTAGCTGAGATTATGTAGGCCGGGACCCTTGAGGTCCCGACTTCTGAGTAGTCGGGACGACCAGCATCCCGACCTGCGGGGCTTGCATTCGACGTCTCAAACTGCTTAATTCCCTCTGCATTAAATTAGCCGACGTAACTCAGCAGGTAGAGTACCTGATTTGTAATCAGGCTGTCCTCGGTTCGATTCCGGGCGTCGGCTCTTTCTCTGTGCGGGCTTTCGGGCGACGATCCCAAACTACCTGCCAATCAAATTCGAGAAATCCTCGAACGGGATCACCGGCCAGGTCTCGGTCTCCAAGATGCCCTTTGAGGCAACCTGAGACGCGATCTTGAACGCCACGTTCTGGTCGTCGGCCTCAAAGAACGCCACGAAATCATATCGCCCCATCGTGGCGTAGACTTTCAGGCCCCGGACTTTGTTGGCCGTGAACAGGTCGAGCGACAGATCCACCTGGTGAGCCAGGTCGGTGTGCGCCTTTTTGGCGTCGGCGAGTATATTCATCGCCATAATAAACGAAGCCATACTGCCTCCTTGATCGGATGTTTGCCGTGTCAAGGTAGTACGACTCTGTCGTGGGAACAAGCAACGATCGGGGGCGATTTTATGTTTACACCTTCCGGCAGGCGGGTGTATAATCAGGCGGTCGGCCGTTTCAGGCTAACTGGGTCGGCCCGGAACTACGAACTGTGACCAGGGAATTCACTCGACATATTGCTGTCACCGGCGGTGCCGGTTTTATCGGTTCCAATCTACTCTTGTATATGGTGCCGAAATATCCGGCGTACCTCTTTGTCAATGTCGATTGCCTGACCTACGCCGGCAACCTGGCCAACCTGAAAGTGATAGAGACAGCCGAGAACTACCGTTTTGAGAAAGTCGACATCACTGATTTCGAGGCGCTTAAGGCGTGTTTCGAGCGTCATCATATCGGCGCGGTCGTACACCTGGCGGCGGAATCGCATGTTGATCGCTCGATAGTCGGGCCGGCGGCATTTGTCAGCAGCAACATCACCGGCACGTTCAATCTGCTTGAGCTGGCCCGAGCCGCGCACAGCAGTGGCCGACCATTTCGGTTTCACCATGTGTCCACCGACGAAGTGTTCGGCTCTCTTGGCCCAAGTCGGTACTTTACCGAGGACAGCCCTTACCGGCCTAATTCTCCCTATTCAGCCACCAAGGCGGCCGCGGACCATCTCGTTCGGGCTTATCATCACACCTATGGTATCGACGTGGTCACCACCAATTGCTCCAACAACTATGGGCCATACCAATTCCCGGAGAAACTGATTCCGTTAATGATACGGAACGCTACGTCCGGCAAAGAGCTGCCGGTTTACGGCGATGGCCGTCAGGTGCGCGACTGGCTCTATGTGCGGGATCACTGCGATGCTCTTGACCTGGTGTTCCACCGGGGGAAGACCGGCGCAACGTACAATATCGGCGGGCATAACGAGATCGAGAATATCGAGCTTGTTCGCAAGCTCTGCCGTATTCTGGACGAGCGACTTGGCGGCGAGCCGCGAGAAAAACTTATACGGCTTGTTAAAGACCGGCCCGGCCACGACCGTCGGTATGCCATCGACCCATCGTATATACGCAACGAGCTGGGCTGGACTCCGGCGCACGATTTCGAA
Organism: Candidatus Zixiibacteriota bacterium; assembly: GCA_040752815.1. NCBI lineage: Bacteria > Pseudomonadati > Candidatus Zixiibacteriota > Candidatus Zixiibacteriota bacterium. The sequence continues at coordinate 4,790 of JBFMGC010000039.1, read as the reverse complement.
CGGGGCCTGAGGCTGACAATCGACTGGTATCTCGCAAACGATACCTGGCTCGAGGGCTGCCTGAGCGGCGCCTACTTGAAATACTACGACATGATGTACTCGAATCGATAAAAGGACCCGGGCCATGATAAAGAAGGGCATAATCCTGGCGGGCGGCAGCGGCACTCGCCTGTATCCGGTGACACAAGTGGCTTGCAAGCAGCTGTTGCCGATTTATGACAAGCCGATGATCTACTACCCGCTGTCGACTCTCATGCTTTTCGGCATTAAGGAGATATTGATTATCTCCACTCCAGCCGATACCCCCCGATTCGAGGATTTGCTCGGTGACGGCGCCCGGCTCGGTCTGCGCCTCTCCTATCAGGAGCAGCCCAAGCCACAGGGAATTGCGCAGGCTTTTTTGGTAGGCGAGGAGTTTATCGGTGGCGACTCGGTCGCTCTTATACTGGGTGACAACATCTTCTACGGCGTCTATGACTTCCTGCGCGAGGCAAGGACTTTCGAGAGCGGCGCCATGGTGTTCGGCTATTATGTCAAAGACCCGCAGCGCTATGGGGTGGTCGCTTTGGATAAGGACGGCCGCGCGGTTTCGATCGAGGAAAAACCGCCTCAGCCCAAATCCCACTATGCGGTAACCGGGTTGTATCTGTACGACCCGGAGGTGGTGTCAATCGCCAGAAGTCTGAAGCCGTCGGATCGAGGCGAACTGGAGATCACCGATGTCAACCGGGTTTATCTCGAGCGCGGCAAGCTCACTGTCGCTCGCCTGGGGCGGGGTATCGCCTGGCTTGATACCGGCACGCATGACAGCCTGCTGGAGGCAGGCAACTTCATCGCGACCATCGAGAAACGCCAGGGTCAGAAGATCGCCTGCCTAGAGGAAGTCGCCTTTCGCATGGGGATGATCGACCGCAGTCAGTTAGCCCGACTCGTTGCAGAAATGTCGGAAAACAGCTATCGCCAATATCTGACGGGAGTTTTGAAAGAAGCCGATGGCGGCACATGGTAGAATTCTTATCACCGGCTATCGCGGACAGCTTGGTTCCGACCTGATGCTCGGCCTGGCGAAGCGGTATCAGGTGTCGGGGTTCGATCTCCCCGAAGTCGACATTCGCGAGCTGAGAGCGGTGCTCGATATCGTCCGTGAATCGCGGCCTGATATAGTCATTCACGCCGCGGCCTACACTGATGTAGACGGCTGTGAGAGCGATCACGATCTGGCGTTTGCCGTGAACAGAGACGGTACCTGGAATGTGGCGCAGGCCTGCGAGGACATTGGCGCACGCATGATCTACTATTCCACCGACTATGTTTTCGATGGCCGCAAAGCGACCGCGTACGTAGAATCCGATCCGCCCCATCCGGCAACTGTCTATGGCCGTAGTAAACTCGAGGGGGAAAATGCGGTGCGAGAGACGGTCCGCGAGTGGGCTGTCCTTCGAATCGCTTGGGTATACGGGCGGCAGGGTAAGAACTTTGTTAAGACGATGATTCGACTGGGCCAACAGCAGCTGGCTGTCGACGTGGATGAGCGTAAGTCGCTTACGGTAGTGGATGATCAGTACGGCAATCCGACCTGGACAGTCGACATCGTGCGCCAAACCGAAGAAGTTATAGAGCACGACCTTCGGGGTGTCTTCCACGCCACGAGTGAGGGAGAGGTAAGCTGGTATCGGTTCGCCTGCGACATATTCGAGGAGCTGAAGATGAAAGTCGTGGTTGAGCCGTGCACGACGCGGGATTATCCGCGCCCTGCGCCCCGTCCCGCCCGCTCCTCTCTGGAGAACCAGCGTCTCAAGGCGGCCGGGCGTAATGTCATGCGTGACTACCGCGAGGCGCTGAGAGAGTTTCTTCAACTGCACGGTAGGGAGTTGCTTAATGAAGTGTGAAATCGAAGGTGTTGTTATCCGCGAGTTGAAGCGGTTCTCCGATAAGCGCGGTTGGCTAATCGAGCTCTTCCGGCAGGATGAACTCGATCCGGAGTTCTACCCGGTCATGAGCTATATCTCTATGACCTTGCCGGGGGTGGCGCGCGGCCCGCACGAGCATGTCGACCAGGCCGACTGCTTCTCCTTTATAGGTCCATCGACCTTCCGTCTCTACCTCTGGGACAACCGCTCAGACTCACGGACATTCGGAATGAAAGCCAGCTACGATCTGGGCGAGCAGAATCCGGCGATGGTGATAGTCCCCAAAGGGGTGGTGCACGCGTATAAGAACATCGGCGAGGTCGAGGGCATCGTGTTCAATGCCCCGAACCGCCTGTACGCGGGCGAGGGTCGCCGGGAGCCGGTGGACGAAATCCGGCACGAGGACGACGCCGAGTCTCCGTTCAAACTGGACTGATCTCAAATAGCTTCAATTCATCGCTATAATCGATTGATTATAAATAGGTTAGACAAGACTCCGCGCCTGGCTGCCGGACCCAAACATGCAGTGCCCCGATAGGCGGACGGGTTTTAGTTTGTCTCTCCACAAGAGGGGTGTTATCATCACACCCTGAGAGGCCAAGACTGATGCTAACAGGCAAATCCGTACTAATCACCGGCGGGACCGGCTCATTCGGCAGGAAGATGGTCGAAATCCTGCTGGAGAAATTCCCCGGCATCCGAAGGATAGTCGTCTATTCCCGCGATGAGCTGAAGCAGTTCGAAATGGCCCAGGTCTTCTCGACCGAGAAGTACCCACAAATGAGGTACTTTATCGGCGACGTGCGTGACCGCGACCGTCTTCGCCGGGCGATGCAGCGGGTCGATTACGTGATCCACGCGGCCGCACTCAAGCAGGTTCCCGCCGCCGAGTATAACCCGTTCGAGGCGGTCAAAACCAACGTTCTGGGCGCTCAGAATGTGATCGAGGCCGCCATTGACGAGGGGATCAAGAAGGTCGTAGCGCTGAGCACGGATAAGGCCGCCGCGCCTATAAATCTCTACGGAGCCACCAAACTTTGCTCCGACAAGCTGTTTGTCTCCGGCAACAACTTCAAAGGAAGCGCCGAAATCAAGTTTTCGGTTGTGCGCTACGGCAACGTGATGGGCAGCCGGGGGAGTGTCATCCCGTTCTTCATCAAGCAGAGAGCCAGGGGGGTCATACCGATTACCGACACCCGTATGACCCGGTTCAACATCACGCTCGAAGAGGGGGTCGACCTGGTGCTCTACGCCCTCACCCACATGTGGGGCGGCGAGATATTCGTGCCGAAGATTCCGAGTTATCGCATTCTCGATCTGGCCGAGGCAATCGCCCCGGGATGCCCGCGGGAGATAGTCGGCATTCGCGCGGGAGAAAAACTGCATGAGGAGATGATCACCGAGACTGATGCCCTCAATACCCTGGAATTCAAGGATCACTATGTCATACTGCCGTCGATGAAGCTCTGGGACATCGACCGGTACATGGAAGCTTTCGAAGGTCGATATTGTCAACCCGGTTTCCGGTACTGCAGCGGCATTAACACTGAGTGGTTGTCTGTGGATGACTTGCGCCGCCTGATTCGCCGCCACGTTGACAACAACCTTCCAGTTCCAGGTAACTCCAATGACGAACCGGTTCCGGTGATTCGTGGCATGAAACTTACGCCCGAGGGAATGAGCGAAGAGTAGCGTATGATCGCAGCAGTGTCCGCCTGACACTGCCCGCTGTTCGTGGAACGAAGTCCACGGGGTTCTGAGTATGGGAGATCCACCGAAGCCGTTTCTACCGTATGCCCGGCAGCACATCACGCCGGAGGATATTGAAGCTGTCGCCGAGGTCCTCCGCTCCGACTGGCTGACTCAGGGTCCCACAATCGCCCGGTTCGAGGAGGCCCTGGCCGAAATCACCGGCGCCAAACATGTGGTCGCCTGCGCCACCGGCACGGCGGCGCTGCACCTGTCCATGCTCGCGCTGGGGATCGGTCCCGGGGGTACGGTGGTGACATCGCCCAACACGTTTCTCGCTGACGCTAACTGCGCGCGGTATGTGGGCGCCGAGGTCGCCTTCGTGGACATTGATCCCGAGACGGGTAACATGAATCCTGAAGCCCTCGTGCCGCTGCTCGAAGCCGATACGGGCCGCCGAGTCAAAGCGATCATCCCGGTGCATTTCGCCGGCCAGCCGGTGAATCTCATGCGCATCCGCGAGATCACGTCCCGCCATGGAGCGCGGGTGGTCGACGACGCCTGCCACGCGCTGGGTGCCTCATATGAGTGCGGCCGCGGCAGTTGCCGGATCGGCTGCGGCGAGCACTCCGATATGACCGTCTTCTCTTTCCACCCGGTCAAGCATGTAGCCACCGGCGAGGGAGGCGCTATCGCCACGAATGACGCTGCCCTGGACGAGAAACTCCGCCGGTTTCGCAATCACGGCATGGTCAAATCAGACTTCGCGAATCAGGAAATGGCGTACGCCTCGGATGGCCGCCTCAATCCCTGGTACTACGAAATGCCCGAGCCGGGCTTCAATTATCGCCTGACCGATATCCAGGCGGCCCTGGGGATAGGCCAGCTCAAGCGCCTCGATTGGTCGGTGCGGCGGCGCAACGAGATCGCCTTCTGGTATCACCGGCTGATTGAACTGAACATCCCTTCGGGGCGGGTCAAACCTCTGAAAACCTGCGCGCGGCTGGTGCACGCGTATCACCTGTTCGTGGTTCAGATCGATTTCGAGGCTTACGGCATCGCTCGTGCCGACGTAATGCACCGCCTTCGCGAAGCCGGCATCGGCACGCAGGTACACTATATCCCGGTGCCGCTCCAGCCGTACTACCGTCGGGTGGCAAGCACTAAACCGGGGCAGTTCCCCGGAGCGGA
>JBFMGC010000038.1:10056-26642 GCA_040752815.1 Candidatus Zixiibacteriota bacterium | reverse complement strand
AACGGCACGTAATAATATGGCGGGGACCCCTGTCCCGTCACGCTCGCGCAAGCGGGCGCCCAGGTGTGGTTGCCAGCGAGGTGACTCTATGTTCAAAGCGACAAAGTGCAATTGGTATTTGGCATGAGGTCGGTGATCGGCGAACACAACTGGACCCTCGGTCGCGGCCGAGGGTGACGGCCTTATGGCCGTTGGCCCCGTTGTCGAAACCCCGCCACGGCGAGCAGTGCTAGGTCGGGTTCCGAGCATTGACCATTGGTGCGAGAAACCCGACATCTGGTTGTTTGCGGAGGATGTCGGGTTTGTCCGCCGCGGCGGACGAACCCGACCTACAGTTGCTCTAATCGCTACGAGATCATCTCGAATACTGACATCGTATCCCTTGCCAGCACACCTGGTTCCCGGCTTCCGCCGGGATGACGGCGCTTGCGCGCCGTTGTTATCGCGCCAAGCTCTGCGTAATCTCATCCGCGAGGATCAAAGCCTCGTCGGAGAGGCGGAGGAAGCCGCCGGCGCCGGGTGGCCCACCCTTCGGGTGGGTTTCTCACTCCTTCCCACCCGTAGGGCGGGCCACCCGTTTATTTCGCCAGTCTCTGTGTTATCTCATCCGCGAGGATCAAAGCCTCGTCAGAGAGACGAAGAAAATCGCCGGTGTCGACAAGATGGCCGGAGTTTAGTAGAAGGTCGTATTGGCTGGGATCAAGTAAGTCGGACAGCGGGCGATGGAAACGGCGCTCGAACGACGCCCGGTCGATGCCGCGTGCGGTGCGCAAGCCTAGCATGATCGCCTCGAAGATTCGTTCTTTCTCACCGGAGCGGTCCTCGATTGTCGGGCGGCGGCCGTGCTCCAGCGTTTCCATGTACTCATAGAGATTAGCGACATTTGAGAAACGTCGGCCGTCGATAAAGGAATGCGCCGCCGGGCCGAGGCCGAGATATTCGCCGCCGGTCCAGTAGTTCAGGTTGTGGCGGCAGGCGTGGGCGGGGAGGCGGCGCGGTGCTTTGGATTCGTAGGGCAGGACCCCTGCGGTCCTGCCATTGGTGGCAGGAGCACGGGGCTCCTGCCCTACGTCTTCTGTGGCTTGATCAGCTCTCACAAACGAGCAGACCTCGTACCGCTCGTAGCCGCGCGCTTTGAAGTGTTCATACCCCGCCGAGTATAACGTCTGCGCGAAATCCAGATCGGGCAGCTTTACCTTGCCTCGCTTAACCATCCGGTCGAGCTCGGTCCCCTCCTCGGCAGTCAACTGATAGAACGAAATGTGCGGCGGGCCGAGATCGGTCATCTGGTCGAGGTCCGACGAGAGCATCTTCCCGGTCTGCCCCGGCATGGCATAAAGCAAATCGCAGCCGTAGTTGTCATAGCCGAGCGCGTTGGCGAGATAAACCGCCTCGTGTACCTGCTGGAGTTCATGTTTGCGCGAGAGCAGTTTCAGAAGCCCGCTATCGAACGATTGCACTCCGAACACCGGCCGGTTGACGCCTATCTCAAGCAGCGCCTGAAGCAGCCCACGGCTGCATGATTCCGGGTTGATCTCGAACGAGAACTCGATCTCCTCTTCGTGTGGAAACAGCCTGTAAACCTTCTCCAGCCAGGCGCGAAACCTATCGAGTGTGGTCAGCGACGGTGTCCCGCCGCCGATATACAGAGTCGCGATTCGATAGCCGCGATCGTGCAGAGTCTGAGCGGCAAGTTCGGACTCTATGCACAGAGCGTCATAAAAGCGTGATTCGAGCAGGCTGTCGTAGTGCTCTTTATAGAAATCGCAGTAGCCGCACTTGTGGCGGCAGAAGGGGAAGTGAAGATAAAGACCGAACGGCATGCGTCAGATAGCGGCGCCAAGTCGCTCCCAGCGGATCTGGGACGGGAAGTTATACAAAAAGTGCCCGACCCACTGGACGACGTTGTGCACGTATGGGAAGTCCCATCCGGGAGTATCATCGAGCGGCATCCACGACCAGTAGATGAACAGCGCCTTGCCCTGGATGTTCTGGCGAGGCACCGAGCCCCAGAAACGGGAGTCGCGACTGTCGTCGCGGTTGTCACCCATGACGAAGTACTGTCCCGACGGCACCTCGTACGGCCCGAAATTGTCGCGGAAGGACAGGTCGCCGGGGATGACCTTCTGGTCGATGTTCTTGGACAGTCCGGGAATAGGCGCGATCTGGCCGTCGACATAGACAATTTTGTCCGCTATCTGAACCGTCTGCTCCGGCCCGGCCACAATCCGCTTGATGTACTTCTTGTCCGGATTGTTGGGATACTGGAAGACGATAATGTCCCCGACCTGCGGCTCGGTGCCGAACTCGTAGGCGAGTTTGTTGACGAAGATGTAGTCGCCGTTAAGGAGAGTGTCTTCCATCGACGCCGAGTTCACCCGGTAGGCCGAAACGACGAAAATGCGCAGCAGGATGGCCGCCACCAGGGCCAGGACCGCCGTTTCGACATACTCACGCCAGAGCGGTTTGCGATCCCGATGTTGCAGGACCTTGCGGGCCTGTTTTTGGGTCTCAGCCTTGGTGATCTCCTGGATGAGAAAATCCTGATCCATACTCTTAGAATTATCGGTTTCCCCCCGCCAGAGCTTAACGGCGGGGGTGTTTCAGTTGCTGTAAATATATGAGTCGCGGGGGGATAGGCAACGGGGGGTTTTAAGCTCGTGGGCGGCAGACCTCCGGTCTGCCCCGGGTCAGGGGCACACGAGGACGTGTGCCGCCCACGAAGGTAAACTGCGGTTTTACTAATGTAAACTGCGGTTTTACTAATGGAATTTGGCGGGCGTTGTTTCCGTGGGCGGCAGACCTCCGGTCTGCCCCAAGTCGGGGCGCACGGGGACCCGCCGAAGCGGGCCGCCCACGTGGCGCCATCGTTACAGATTAAACCAGTAACTCGCTTTGATCAGAAAGAGATTCTCCGAACCGACCGAGAAGAAGCGGTCTAAATCACGCTTGAGATCCAGATCATTGGCGGCCGGATCATAGTCTGATTTCGATCTTGTCCACACTACATACAGCGTGCTGCCGGGGCGGTACTCCCAGCGAAATAGGAACGTCGAATTGAGTGAACCGAAAGCGAAATCGTGATTGAGATCGTAGCGGTAGGGACCGTATTGGTTTTCTCCAAAATAAGGGCGATAGTTGCGATAGTCGAGCCCGGAGATCAACCCCCGCGCCGAAAGCTGACACGACAGGTTGCGGTGGAACACCACGCCCGCGCTGGCGTAGAGGCTGATCTGGTCCTTGTCGAGGTCAGCGAATATCGAGGTGTCCGGCGCGTTAGGGGCAGTTGATTGGTCGGCGGAGATATTTCTTACCCATCGGGTGTTGCCCAGATTGCGCACGTAGTTCGAGCCGAGCGAAAACTCTATGTTGGTCTGTGGTCTGAAATTGACCCCGACATAGTTCGCCCACCAGGAGCCCCCGCGATCGCCGCCTGAGCCAGGATTCCACAAAACCGAGACCTTCTTGCGTGGGTCGGTTTCGACATTGAACCACCAACTGTACGTCGGGTTGCCCGGCCACACCCAGAGACCGTTGCCCCTGGTTTCCAGGTCGCTGTACTTCTCGGCCTGCACCTCCGCGCCGCCGCCCATCGACCAGTTATTGATGAACTCGATATAGAAGTTGATATTCCCGCCGCGAGTGATCACCGCCCCCGCGTAGTTCTCGGTATAGTAGAAGTTGACATTGTTCCGACTGTTGCGGACAATCCACCAGTCATCATTAGTGCGGTACTGCATCCAGAGATAAGTGTTGCGGATATTGTTGCGCTCGGTGAACCCGAGGCGATTGATTTGAAAATGCGGATCCTTGACAGTGATACCGACCGCCCCACGCACGTGCTTTCCGGCGTCTTTGCCTAAGGTCAGATCGAGTCCGAATCCGACATGCTCCGGATCGACTCTGCTGAAAACGCTCTGCCCGCGTACGTACCAGGCGCTGTTATTCGTAAAGAGCCGCCAGTCCAGACCGCCGGTGACCGCCGCATGGCGGGTGTCCTGACTCGCCAGGGTAACAACTGCGCCTACGTGCGAATTCGCCAGCACGTCCTGCTTCACACGGAAGACCGTGTATCCGGCCGGCGGCTCCACCACTCCGTCGCGAAACGCAAACGTGGTGTCGGCATTTGTAGTGTCGCCGACAGAGTCGGTTTCGACATTGAATACCGAGTCGATCGCCGCATACCTCGCCCGTTCTCTCTGAGTAACAGCGCCGAGCACAGCGACAGATGTTCTTCCCGCCAGCTTGCCGGTCAATTTTGCCGCACCAAGGATAGTGCTGGCGCGAGGGCGATGGATTTCATGGAAGAAAGCCGGATCATCGACATCATAAGCCGGGTTGCGACCAATACGGCGTGAATAGAACATCTGAAACTCGGTGCGAAACAAGTCGGCACCTTCCATGAAGAAGGGCCGCTTCTCGGGGAAGTAGGTCTCAAAGACCGAGAGGTTCAGCACCGGCTGGTCAAGTTCCACCTGACCGAAATCAGGGTTGATAGTGGCATCAAGTGTCAGGTTGGTCGATAGGCCGTATTTGATGTCCATTCCGGCGTTGCCGAGCAGGTCACGGCCATCGTTCCATCGCACCGACGGCCGGCTCTCCATGCTCGAGACAGCATAAGGCAGGACTTCGAGATGTCGTGTCGGCTGGATATCAGACAGGCCGGTGAGATGGCCGAAGTTCGATGCAAATCCCCCCTCCTTGGAGGGTACGAACGCCCACTGCGTGAATTCGTTCTTGCGCGCGACCCAGCGAGTGAAGTCCACTCCCCAGACGTGCTCCTCCAGCTCGGGAAAGCGGAGACAGTGATACGGGATTTCGAACTCGGCCGACCAACCCCATGGTTGTCTGCGAACAGCCGCCATCCAGACGCCGTCCCAGGATTCATCGGTGTTGGTGTTATCGTAAATTCGCAGGTCGCGCTGCGTGCCGGCGGCGCTCACATTGAACAGGTATCCGGAGCGGTGATCATGATAGGGATCCAGGCGAATACTCACGAGATCGGATTGGGACAGGCGATCCCGGCGCGCCAACTGGCTCGTGATCTTCTCCGGCTCCGAGTCGTAGCACCAGAAGGCGGCATAAATTGCCTTCTCGTCATAGACAACCGCCACGAACGTAGATTCGGACTGGGGTTTGCCTTCATCGGGATCGGTCTGGATGAACCCCCCCACTTTTTGGATATCCGAACCGGTCCACACCGGGTCTTCAAGATCGCCGTCGATAGCCGGCGGGTGCGGATTTGCTCTCAGGGCCCGGATCTCCGGAACGATCCGGGTCGTGGTTTCAGAACTGTCGCTTTCCCCTGCAGAGGTCAGAGTGCCCGCAGCCAGTATCAGCACGAATGCCGATACGCTGTGAGCGTCCAGCGTCTTCACGCGGCCTTCCTCCAACCGTAGCCGGCGCAGGCCGGCGATGTGTGTTATGATGCCGCCTTTCCCAAGGGGCCTAAGCGTGCATCCTTACAGGTAGACGAAAGTCTGAAGCACTGGTTGCGAAAAAAGTTCGACCCACTCTTGCGGCCGGCAGTGCCCACCGCCGGTTATCCGCTTACGAGCGGCTCAGGAATTGCCGGTATAGCTGGTCGCTGATCTGATACGGGTTAGTCCGGCCGTTGCGTATGCTTTCGATTGCCCGGTCGAGTTCGGCCTCGGTGGCGAGTTCGTTGATGAACTCGCCCTGGAAACGATGGATGAGAATGTTCAGAATCTTCTTGCGGAGACGGCGGCGCCGGTTCTGGTCGAACAGGCCGCTCTGCCGGCTCTGCTCGATATGATCGAGCGCAGCCGCGAAGAGCTTGTCGATATTCCGGTTGTTTATTGCCTCGGTCGAAATAATCGGCGTGACGCGGTTCCCGTCGTTGACGTGACTTGTCAGCGTGTGGCGCTGCGGGCTGATCGCGCCCGCTCTGTGGCGCGAGTGAGCCACCCATTGCTGGGTTTCGAGGGTGCGGCGTAGATCGGCGGCGAGCCGCTCCGCGCCGGGGCGGTCGGCCTTGTTCAGGCAGAAGATGTCGGCGATCTCCATCAGTCCCGCCTTCAGCATCTGGACAGCGTCGCCGGACTCCGGCACAATCACCACGATAACCACATCGCAGGTGTCGATGATATCCAGCTCTACCTGGCCGACCCCCACGGTCTCGATGAGCGTAACGTCAAACCCGAAAGCATCGTAGAGAATCGCCACGTTATCGGTTGCGGCGGCCAGTCCACCGGTAGCGCCGCGGGTGGCCATGGAGCGGAAATAAACACTGCCGTCGGTGGGAAAATCGTTCATCCGGACCCGGTCGCCCAGCAGTGCCCCGCCGGTGAATGGCGAGGTGGGATCGACCGCAATGATCCCGACTTTCTGTTTCCGTTCGAGAAACAGCCGCGCGAGTCCGTTCACCAGAGTAGACTTGCCGGCGCCGGGCGGCCCGGTGACCCCAATTCGAATGGAGCGCCCCGCTCGCGGATACAGTCGTCCGAGCAGTTCCTGAAACCGCTCGCCCCGGTTCTCAACGTAGGAAACCAGGCGCGAGAGCGCCCGGATATCGCCCTGTTCGAACCGCTCCAATAGGGTCATTTCGTCAGTATCCGGTCGAGAATTCACCGATAGTCGGCTTGATGTCGCGAAGGCGCATCTGAACCTTGGTAATGCCCCGGTAGGTGTTGAACTCGAGCGCGTAAACCACGTCGACCAGGCAACCGCGGTGCGACAATTCGCGTGCCATGTGGCCAAAGCCGAAACCTATTACGTCGACCACCGCCCCGTCCTTGCCGAGCTGCATCTTGAGGTGGTTGCTGCCCACCACATAGGGTGTGTCGACTATCTCGCAGTTACGGGTCAGGAAGATCGGCCTCATATTCTGCGGGCCGAAGGGCGCGAACTGCTCAAGAATGCTCACGAAGTTGTCGGTGATGTCGTGCAGTTCGATTTCCAGGTCGATATTGAGCTTCGGGGTGGTGTCGTCCTTGGACAGATTTTCACCGGAGACTTCCTTGAAGCGTTCGCGGAAGGCGGGGATGTTTTCTGCCTTGATCGAAAGCCCCGCCGCATACTTGTGCCCGCCGTAGCGCATAAGCAGGTGCTCGCACTGCTTAAGTGCTTCACACAGGTGGAAACCGGGGATCGAGCGGGCCGAACCTTTGCCCTCGCCGTCGCTGATGGCGATCATTACTGTCGGCAGATGATAGCGCTCAACCAAACGGCTGGCGACAATCCCGATAACGCCCTGGTGCCACCCCTCGGCCGCCAGCACGATCGCCTTGTCATGCTCGAGATCGACCGTGTCTTCCATCTGGGCGAGCGCCTCCTGAAGCGTCTGCTCGTCGATCTCCTTGCGCCGACGGTTCTCGCTGTCGAGCTTGCGGGCGATATCCGACGCCAGCCGCTCGTCGCGTGTGGCCAGAAGCCGGGCCGCCTGGCGGGCGTCGCCGAGTCGACCAATCGCATTCAGGCGCGGCGCCAGGATAAACACCACCTGGCCGGTGCCGATCTCTTTCCCCATAAGTCCCGAGACGAACGCCAGCGACTTGATTCCCGGCTTGGTCGTGCGGGCAATTTGCTTGATGCCGAACTTGGTCAGAACCCGATTCTCGTCAACGAGCGGCACGATATCCGCCGATGTCCCCAGCGCGACCAGATCGAGGTGCTCGTGGAGCTCGTTTTCGTCCTGGCCGAGGCGGCGATAGAGCGCCTGTGCGAACTTGTAGGCGACCCCCACCCCGGACAGCTCCCCGCCGTAGTCACAGGCGAACTGCTTGGGGTTTATGATAGCCAATGCCGGGGGGAGCTCGTTGGCCGGTTCATGATGATCGGTCACGACTACGTCGATACCGAGCGATGCGGCGTACTTGATCTCGGCCACTGCGGTAATACCGGTATCAACGGTAACCAGAAGGGTAACGCCGCTCTGACGGGCGAGGTCGATCCCGTCGGGCGAGAGGCCGTACCCTTCGGTCAGACGATTGGGCAGGTAGAAATCGGCGTTCGCACCCAGCTTGTTGAGGACCAGATAGAGCAGCGCCGTGGCCGTGATGCCGTCGACATCGTAATCGCCGTAAATCAGAATCTTCTCGTTGTTGTAGAGCGCCCCGGTGACCCGATCGATCCCCTGTTCCATGCCGGTCATCTCGAATGGATCCTTGAGATCGCTCAGGCTGGGTTCGAGGAAGCGGTGGATCGTTTCGGGGGTGTCGAGTCCGCGGGTAACCAGGATTTTGACTATGTTGCGGGGGAGCGAGGTCTCCTGGACGAGCCTGTCCACAAGCTTATAATCGGGGGAGCCGACCAGTTCCCACCGGGGGGAGGTGGTCTTATTCACCAGGCTCATGTATGCCTCCAAAAGCAGCGAGGCAGCGAAAGCAGAAGATAAGCCGAGTTCTGTTCATCCCTGCGAGAGGGACTGCAGTCATTGATCTGGGCAGCCGGTTGCCCGGTCTGCTCCTGCGGCCTACCCGGGAATCAAAGCGGAGCGAATCAACTCCTCTTCCCTTATTTGGCCTTGCTCCGGGCGGGGTTTGCCCACCGGCCCATCACTGGGCGCGGCCGTGGTCTCTTACACCGCGATTTCACCCTTACCCCGACTAAGTCGGGGCGGTATGTTTCTGTGGCACTTTCCGTCGGATCGCTCCGCCCCGGCGTTACCGGGCGCCCCGATTCTGTGGAGCTCGGACTTTCCTCACTCTAAACGTCGGTCTAAAGCGCGACTGCTCCTTCTACTTCCGTCGTCTCAAGTTAATATCACCAAACACAAACACTTTCCAATTCAGGTAGCGCCCGACAATCAGAGTATCCGCCGGTAGTTGGGCGCTTCTTTAGTTATCGGCACGGAATGGGGATGAGATTCCGCCAATCCGGCCCCTGTAATTTGTACAAACTGCGCATCGCGCCGAAGTTCCGCAAGATTTCTGGCCCCGCAGAGGCCCATGCCGGCTCTCAGGCCACCGACCAGTTGGTAAATGAGATCGGCCAGGTGGCCTTTGTAAGGGACACGCCCCTCGACACCTTCGGGCACAAACTTGCCCGCCTCCAGGTGATGCTCCTGGAAATACCGGTCGGAGCTACCTTTCTGCATAGCTCCGATCGAGCCCATGCCACGGTACATTTTGAACGACCGCCCCTCGAAAAGGACCGTTTCACCGGGGGATTCCTCGACCCCGGCCAGCAGCGACCCGATCATTACCGCATGAGCTCCGCAGGCGAGAGCCTTGGTTATGTCGCCGGAATAGCGAATGCCGCCGTCGGCTATCACCGGCGTCCCTTTTTTGGCGGCCATCTCTACTCCGTTCAGAATGGCACTCACCTGGGGCATTCCGGCCCCGGTGACCACGCGGGTCGTACAAATCGAACCCGGGCCGATTCCCACTTTGACACAGTCGGCGCCGGCGGCGATTAACGCCTGCACGCCTGGCCCGGTGGCCACGTTGCCCGCCATTACCGGCACCGAGGACTTCTTCTTGAGCTGCTCCACCATCTTCAGCACGCCCTTGCTGTGGCCGTGCGAACTGTCGATTACCAGAAGGTCAGCCCCGGCGGCAATCAGGGCCTCAGCCCGAATGTCACTGTCGCCGCCGATTCCCACCGCCGCTGCCACCCGAAGCCGCCCACGATCGTCCTTGGCGGCCGCCGGGTACTGAATCTTCTTCATGATGTCCTTGACCGTGATCATCCCCTTGAGCCGGTACTGCTCATCGACTATCAGGACTTTTTCGATGCGGTGTTTATGGAGTATATCCTTGGCCGTCTCGATGTCGGTCCCCTCGGGCACTGTGACTAGATTTTCGTGGGTCATGACATCGGCGATCGGCAGCGACGTATCACGAATGAACCTGAGATCGCGGTTGGTCAAAATGCCGACGAGGCGCTCGCCCTTGGTGATCGGAATTCCTGAAATGGAGAATTTCTGCATTACCTGGAGGGCATCACCGACCGTTTTTTCCGGAGTAAGCGTGATCGGATCGACTATCATGCCGGATTCGGACCGCTTAACTTTGTCGACCTCCGCCGCCTGCCGCTCCGGCGACATGTTCTTATGAATCACCCCGATACCGCCCTGACGGGCCAGCGCTATTGCCAAGTCCGCCTCGGTGACAGTATCCATTGCGGCCGAGATAATCGGGATATTCAGCTTGATACCCGGCGCGATTTCAACCGCGATATCAACATCCTTGGGCAACACCTCAGAGTACGCCGGCACGAGAAGGATATCGTCGAACGCCAGTGCGGTCTTGGGGAGCAACTCAGCCATCGATCATTTGCTTTCGAGATTTCGTTCGGCCCAGGTGAAAATCAGGGCGACTCCTCCTCATCCCAGTACAGGAGGCAGCCGCAGTAGTCGCAGGTGTACACGTGATCGGCCCGCTTGATCTCCTGAATCTTCTTTGGGGTAAGCGACTTGAAACAGGAGCTGCACGCCTTTTTCTTAACTACCACCACGGCGCGGCCACCCCGCCCCTTGCGCACCCGCTCATAAGTAGCCATCACGCCGGTGGAGATGCTTTGAACGATTTCCTGTCGGGAACCTTTCTTCTCGGAGACTTTATCGCCGATCGAATCCATCTTCTCCTGCAACACCTGGAGCTGCTTCTGATTGTTCTCGATGATGGAGGCTTCTTTTTCCCGCCACAGGTTGCCCTCCTTGTCGAGCTGGTCGATCAGGTCCATAGTTTTGAGCAGGTCGGTCTCGTGGTTGGAAATCGCCGCCTTGATATTGTCGATTTCAGCCACCAGGGCGTCGTACTCACGGTTGGTTTTGATTGACATCATCTGCTGCTGGTACTTTTGGAGCTCGCTTTCCCTGGCTTTGATTTCCAGTTCGAGCCGCTTGCGCGTCATCCTGGCCTCGTCGAGAGCGCTGGCGGTGTCGATGACTTTCTGCTTGGCCTCCTGGATTTCGCGGTTAAGGTTCTCCATCATGTCGGGGAGGTAGTCTTTGGAGCGTTCCAGTTCGCCGAGATCGTAATCGATGACCTGAAGTTTCAACAGCAACTCGAGATCGTTGCGCACGGGCAAGGCCTCCTTAGTGGGTTGAGTCATAGCTAACAAAAAACCGCATTTCCCACAGAGTATAGGGAAATGCGGTTTGTTCCTCGCTTTGTCGACCAGCCGTTTTTTTGCGATACTCGGGCAAAACGGCCGGTCTGTACCTTGTTATTACTGCCATCATCTTTCTCTATATGGGCAATACTGGACTCGAACCAGTGACCTCTCGGATGTGAACCGAACGCTCTAACCAGCTGAGCTAATTGCCCATTTTCAGTCCTATCCGTGCCCACAATCTGGGCCCAGTAGGACTTGAACCTACGACCCGCTGATTATGAGTCAGCTGCTCTAACCAACTGAGCTATGGGCCCAAATGGTCAAGTCTATTATTTTACTGCTTCTTCTCTCCCCCGTCAAGCCGAATTAGACTAAGCCAACCTCTTTTGGTCTCGGGAACGAGACCACCGGAGTAGCCGACGCCCAGGCACAGCTGGAGTATCCGGTTGTAAGACAACGCCTTGCCACATCATTTCCGACCCGGATCAGGAATCTCTTCGACTATTCCCGCCACTTTTCTGGCGATCTGGACTTTCTCTTCCAGTTTGGCGGTCGCGTTTATGACCAGCTTGGCACCGTCGGGCGACCCGCCCCCGTGCATGCAGCCGGGGACCCCGCCGCCGATCGTGGTCCACTCGACCAGGCGCGCCGCCCGCGCGCGGGAATCGGCCGAGTGTTTTGCAGTCAGGTACTTCTTGATCAGGTGGCCGTACTTTTGGGACTCGAAATCTTTGTACGACGGCATGCATCCGGTTTCGGCGATTCCGCCCGCTATATCCTGCGCCAGCACCGAGGTCTCGTACGGCAGAGTTGCGACGTGAACTTTGTTGACATTGGCCAGGAGCGGATCGCACAACCAGGCACCCGACGGATGTTTCTTCCCACGTGCCGCCGCGGCGATACCGACTGCGTAAGTGGTCTCGTTGTTGATAACCATTCTGGTCACCTTCTCGCGGAAGACCTTATCCGCAAGTCCGTTTGTGCGGGCGGTCAGTAAAGCCGAGCCGATTTTGATATCCCCCTGTCCGGCCACGCAGCCGCCGATAGCCGAGCGGTACGGCATGATGAAATAACTGACCGCCGCCATCGTGTATTTGGTCTCACCGCACATGAAGACGCGCTCTCTTGGCACGAACACGTCTTCGAAGAGCAGAAACGCCTGCGTGATACCTCCCTCGCGCACCGGATTGTCAAACCCCTCCTCCTCGTCCCGCGTATCGCTCGGGTGTCGGGTTTCGACTATAGTCAGCCCCTTGATATCTCTTGGAATCACGAATGAAACCGCACAGTCGGCATCTTCCTCTTTGTAGGCCGAACCGGGCAGGATAAATATCTCCTGGGCGGCCGCCACGCCGCAGATCATCAGCTTGGCGCCGCGAACTACAATTCCGTCCGGTCGCTTTTCGACCAGATGAAGGAAAACATCTTTGTCGGCCTGTTGCGATGGCGCCTTGGTGCGGTCGCCCTTGGCGTCGGTCAGCGCACCTGAGATGGTGATATCTCGCGCCTGGGCGTCTCTGAGCCAGGCGAGAAGGCGCTGGTGGTAATCAGTGCCGAGATCGCGATCCATTTCCCAGGTAGTAACGAACATGGCGTTGAGCGCCGACCAGCCCGCGCACCGCCCGCCGGTGCAGGTGCCGGTGAGATGAAACATCAGCCGCTTCATATCCGAATTGGCGTACATGTCTTCAGGGGATTGAATGATCGAGAGATACCGCGAAATCGGCTCACCGGTGAGGTGCGAGACCGTGGTCACCTTGTCGCGCAGCCTGTCATCGTGCGCCGCCTTGAAGGTCCAGGCGTGACCCTCGACAGTCCGACGGGTAGCCGGATGCACGGTGACATCTTCGATCAGTTCATCGAACTTGTAGATAATGGGCCGGAGTTTTTTGAGGGAGTCGATATATTGCTGGTACGTTTTCAGAGCCATGGGCGTCTCCTGTGGAGGCAAACTTCATCGCAGGAGAAATATAACGTTTGTGGGTCGGGTTCGCCGCATGGATTTTTAGAGCGGCAAACCCGACATTCTTGGCTGTTACGGCCGTGGGCGGCCGAGTCTGCCCCGGACTTGATCCGGGGCAGGCTTTACCGCCCACGGCTGCACTACAACCTCTTTATCACCACCACCGTGATGTCATCAAAGATATGCTTCGGGCCGGCGTAGGCATACACCGCCTCGCGAATGGCATCGGCAATCTCAGCACTCCGGCGAGTCCGGTTCTTCTGCACAACTTCGGTCAGTCCCGCACGGCCGAATTCGCGACCGGTATCGTCGAATACCTCCGTGACACCGTCGGTGTACATGACAACCATCTCACCCGGCTGGATCATGAAGGCGCGTTCCTCGAAAGTCGCCTGCTTGTTGACACCAAGGATCACGCCCCCCTCTACAAGCGGCTCCACCGTACCGTCCTTCTTGAACCAGAGCGGCGGGTTGTGGCCGAAATTGGCAAACGTGAAGATATGATTGTTAGTGTCCAGCACACCATAGACCGCGGTCACGTACATCCCCGGTTCGAGCGACTCGCACAGCAGCGAATTGACTTTCTGGCCGATCGTGCGAATCGAGTAGTTGTTGCGGATTTCGGCAATCAACGACGCGCGGAACGATGCCATAATCAGCGCCGCCGGCATCCCCTTGCCGCTGACATCGGCGATAGCGATACCCAGATGGCTGTCGACAATGCGGATGAAATCGTAGTAGTCGCCGCCGACCTGGCCGGACGAAGTGTTGTGCCCGCTTATGTCGTATCCCGGCACGACCGGATCGCGTTTGGGCAGGAAGGTGCGCTGGGTGTCGCGGGCGACCTCGAGCTGCGCCTGGAGCTGTTTGGCCTGCAGGTTCCGCTCATGCATCCTGGCCCGTTCGATCGACATCCCCGCTTGTGCCGCGAATGCGCGAATCAATGAAATGTGGCGACGGTCGAAGGCGTTGTGGTCGTTGGATTCAAGATTGATGACTCCGATCACCCGATCGTCGACCTTTATCGGCACCGCGATTTCGCTGCGAGTAGTGGCAACCGCCTGAACATAGCGCGGGTCGGCGGTGACATCGTCAACGATTATCTCCTTGCCCGAGGTAGCGGCCGCGCCGACCAGGCCCTCGTCGCACTTCATGTGCAGCGTATTCGATGCCTCGGCCGAATAGCCGACCGTATAGATGGCATTGAGGTCCAGTCCACGCTCATCGCAAAGAAACACGCCGCCCGATTCGAATTTCACGACCTGTTTCAACGAATCCAGAATCGCGGCCAGCACTTCCTGGAGCGACAGCTTGCCGGACAGTTTCTGCCCGATCTCATAGAGCAGCGATTTTTCCAGAGCCTCTCGCTTGGCCTCACGATACAAGTAGGCGTTGTCAATCGCCACCGCGATCTGATGATTCAGCCCGCTGAGCATGTCCAGGTCAGTCTGATCGAACTCCCCATGCAGTTTATTGACCGCCTCAACCACGCCGATAAGTTTATCGCGACCGATTAACGGCAGCGCCAGCAGCGATCGCGCGGGCAGCCCGGTAATTCGGCCCATCTCCTGGTCGAGACGAGGATCCTCAGCGGCATTGTTTATCACCACCGGTTCGCGGTTTTCGAGAATCCAGCCCACGACTCCCGCGCTCGGCTCGCGGCCGATCGTGATCATATGGCCGTTATGATACGACATGAAGCGCGTGCGCCGCTCGCGCGGGTCCGGATCGTGGCGGTAAATGGCGGCGCCCTCGCAGCCGACCGCGGCCATGACCAGCCTGAGAGCGGCCTCGATCAGTTCCTCGTACTCGAGCGTGGTATTGAACGAGCGGGCGGCCTCGAGAAGAAGCTTTTCAACGCGACTCTGGTTTAGTTCCACCGACATTGCGGGGGTAAGGTAGCGAGTAAAGTCGCTTTGTCAAATCAATACGGTGGCGGTCGAACCAACTGCAGGCGATCGACAGCCACTTCAGCCGGATCCACGGCTCCGCATGGTCACAACCACAAGTGCCGGTCCAGAGTCCGGTAGTGAATCGCCTCGGCGACATGGCCCATCTGGATGTCATCGGAGTTATCAAGATCGGCAATCGTGCGCGAGACTTTCAGGATGCGGTCGTACGCCCGCGCCGACAACCCCTGCTGTTTGATCGCCAACGCCAGAAGCGCTTGTGACTTGTCGTCAAGTTGACAGAACCGGCGAATATCACGCGATTCCATCTGGGCATTCGAGTAGAGCGACTTTTCGCCCTTAAACCGATCAAGCTGCCGCTGCCGGGCCGAATTGACCCGGGCGCGTATCAGCTCGGACTTCTCACCTCTCGTATCCGATGACAACTCCTTGAACTTCACCGAGGGTACCGAGACATGAATATCGATTCTGTCCAGAAGCGGCCCGGAGATCCGCGACATGTACCGCTGAATCTCGCTGCCGGTGCATTTGCATTCATGGCCGAGGTCGCCGTTGTAGCCGCACGGGCACGGGTTCATGGCAGCCACCAGCATGAAACGGGCCGGGTAGGTGAGCGTGGTCGCCGCGCGCGAGATGGTCACGTGGTTGTCCTCCATAGGCTGGCGCAGCATTTCCAGAATGTCTTTCTTGAATTCAGGAAGTTCGTCCAGAAACAACACGCCGTTGTGAGCGAGCGACACCTCACCCGGTTTCGGAATTGCCCCGCCGCCGATCAGTCCCGCGTATGAAATCGTATGATGCGGCGAGCGGGCAGGACGCGTGGCTACCAGTGCCGAGTCGGCGGGGAGGCGCCCGGCGACCGAATGTATCTTCGTGGTTTCAAGCGCCTCACCGAGAGTCATGTCAGGCAGGACGGTCGGCAGGCGACGCGCCAGCATCGTCTTGCCGGAGCCGGGCGGGCCGATCATGATCACGTTATGACCGCCCGCCGCGGCGACCTCGAGCGCCCGCTTGGCGGTTTCCTGTCCCTTGACATCGGAGAAGTCGAACGGATAGGTGCGAGCACTGTCGAATACCGACTTAATGTCGATCTTGTGCGGGCTGATTGTGGTCTGGTCCTCGAAAAAGTGCACCGCTTCCTTGAGCGACTTTACCGGGTACACCGGCACCGTGTCGGCCATCGCGGCCTCGCAGGCGTTCTCCGCCGGCACCAGGATTCCCCGTACCTTCGACTCAGGATTGAAACTCATCGCCATCGGCAGAACTCCCGGCACAGGGCGCAGCGCCCCGTCGAGCGAAAGCTCGCCCAACATCACGTATTCGTCGAACCGGTCACACAGTATCTGGCCAGTGGCGGCGAGTATGCCGACCGCGATCGGAAGATCGAACGCCGAACCCTCTTTTTTGATATCCGCCGGGGCCAGGTTAATCGTGACCTTCTTGGCCGGGAAGATGAAGTCGGAGTTTTTGATTGCGGCGGTGACCCGCTCTTTGGACTCGCGCACCGCACCGTCAGGCAAACCCACCGTAATAAACAGCGGAAGTTGTTGTTGGATATCGGCTTCGACCTCAACCTCATAAGCGTCGACACCGAGCGTAGCCGCCGAGAGAACCTTGGAAAGCATGTCGCGATACCTCATGGTTGTGGCCCGACAAATGGCGCCGGACCGGGCCCTGGTTACTCCCCGCCG
>JBFMGC010000038.1:0-10046 GCA_040752815.1 Candidatus Zixiibacteriota bacterium | reverse complement strand
GGTTGCCCGGTCGACCGCCTCCCCTGCCTGATATAGGCAGGGCCACTGACAGATCCTGTCAGTGAAAACGAACATGGATAGAAAAAAAAGTGCCGGCCCTGAAGAGCGGGCCGGCAAGGTAGGTTTTTCTGGAAGTCGAAAGATGTTACTTTCGAACCAAGCGAAGCAGCCTGATGTACCTAATAGTCGTTCCATCGACATTGGCCGTGGAGTCGTGCAACAACCGTGTGGTATCAGTGGTCTGGTCCAAGCTGAAATACCCGCCGGGACCCCAATACTGAGTGCACACACCGCGAGTGTAATTGGAATCAGTAATAGTCATGGCCACCCCGTTGCCCAGAACGTATGTTCCAAGAACGTCGCAGAACACCCTCGAGGATTCAGCGATGCTGCCGTCCATGTCCATGGAATAGTCCGGCTTGCGAAACATGAATTCGATCAACTGGCTTGTGTCGATCTGGGTATCAACCGTGTTGTGAATCTCGGTAAACTTGTAAATGCCTGTGTAGTTGCCATTTATCGATGGCGGAAAGGGCACGTAAACATCGTCGCGGCAAGACACCACCAGCGCGGCGGCCAGCGTCAGAATCAGCCCGGCGGCCCACAACCAAACAGCTCTCTTCATCCTTCTGTCTCCCTATGACACGTCATACTCATCAGCGGACCAATATATCGGCCCCTCCAGTGCCGCACAACAGGAAAATGCGGCCGGCTCCTAAAGCATAACGGTTTCGCGGCGACAGTTGTGCAAAACGTATCGAGCATGAAGCTGCGCCATGTAACGTCTGGTCGCATCTGAATTGGCCGCCTTCCGTACGGCGCACGAGACTGTGAGGGGTGAATTGAATGCTCCGCCTTCGTTTTGGGATAGCCGACCCCGCTGGTGCGTGGGATGCGACCGCCGATCTGTCCGGAAGCCTTCGGATTCCGCGAAAAGCGTCAACTGTATCCACGCCTGTTCTATGACGGTAATATACTGTCCCACAATAAGTTACAGACCATAAACTTGAGGCGCCGACATCAATCCAGAGGCGATCCGGACACGACCCACAGACAGGCTAAACAGGATATAATCTGTCGTCGTTCTCAGCAGTGAGGCTGGGGCGGCCTGAATGGGCCAGTGGCCGCGTGTTGCTTGACACTGGCGTAGGCGCGGTCCTTATTGCCCCCTCACACAGCGGCGCTGTTTGGCCGATAAAGTAGTATTATGAAGTTGTCGCGGTATTTGACAGAAGACCTGATCAAACTCGAGATGGAGACGGTGATCGAACCGCCCGCCGAGGGGGCATCGCTGGCCAAGTGGCGGGAGGACAGCAAGCGGATGATTATCAACGAGTTGGTCTCGCTTCTGGAAAACGGCGCGCGGATCGGCAACCGCACCAAATTGGTTACCGATTTTGTCAACCGCGAGAAGAAGGCCACCACCGGAATCGGTCACGGGGTGGCAATCCCGCACATTCGCTCGCTTCAGGCGAAAGATTTGATGCTGGCGTTCGCACGCTCTACTGCGGGATACGATTTCGACTCGCTTGATCAGAAACTCACTCATCTTTTTTTCGTCATGGCGGCTCCGCCGTATGACGATGCCCTCTACCTCAAGGTGTTCAAGAGCTTATCGCAAATGCTCCAGCGCGAGTCATTCCGCGAGGAACTGATGCATGTGACATCCCCGGGCGAGGTAATCCGCGCTATCAAGGCAATGGAATAACGGCGCAGTACGCAAGGGTGCTGACAGGCCCCGCCACGGCGGGCTGCCCGACAGTTGGTGCGCCCGAACCATGATCAGATTTTTGCCGCCGCGCCGCTTTTTTCTGAACATTCCCGATAGTCGTCCGTCTAAGAAACAAACGCTGGATTAGCAAGGACCGCTCGACTTGACCTGCACCTTGACGAGACAACTTGCACCGACAGCATCGACACGGACGCCTGGATCAGTTGACGGTTCTTGTTAAAACTGTCCCTGTCCCACAGGTATCCTAATGCCTGTACGAGCCACCCAATACCCGTTGGGTGGCTCATTCCTTTAGGGCTGATATTGGATCGCAGACAATACGTCGTGAGCCGGGATTGGGGAGCGGCCTGATCCGGACAAAAGCGTTGCGCTTCCATGCTGCGGACTGATCAGCGACGCTGTTGTCGCCTCCGCCCGCTTCGATAAAGTGCCACCGGTCCAGACAGATACCGACATGGCGCGCCTTGCCGGCCCGGTCCAGTAGAAAGACGAGACAGCCCCGCGCAGGCTGCGCGACTGCATAATCACGAAACTTCACAAGAAGGCCGTCGGCTGAAAGATCTACAGAGTCCAGCAAACCGACTGACTTCAGGCACTCTACAACAAGACCGGAACAGTCGAACCCGGAGGGGTCATCGCCTCCCCAAACATAGGGTGTGCCCAGGTAAGCCAGCGCGGTTGTTACGAGCCACTCGCGGGCGGAATCACGATGAGTATCCACACCTGAGATCGAGAAGATGCATTTACCGGCACGTCAGTCTTGTTTCTGCGGTGTCGACCGGCTCCGCCGCCCCTCGGCTACGTACACTCCGGCCAGCACCATCAAGCCGCCCAACGCGGTCAGCGGGCCGAATTCCTCGTGTAAGTACGGCACGGCCAGCACGGTGGTCGCCACCGGTTCGAGATACAGGTAGATTCCGGCTCGCGCCGCGCCTATTCGGGCCAGGCCCTCCTGCCAGAACCAGTGCCCGAGCGCCAGTCCAAGAATGCCGAGAAAGAGCATGGCAACGATTCCATCGAGGGGCATGTGGATAAACCGCGACCAGTCGGAGTTGACCGCCATGTATCCGACCACCACCAGCGCCGAGGGCGCCAGCACTGCAATCGTGACTGCTAACGGGTGTCGCGTGCGGGTGAGGTCACGGATAACAATCGTGTACAGCGCCCAGGTGTGGGCCGAGATGAGCACCAGCCAGTCGCCGACCGAACCAAGCCAGGCCAGCGAGTTCAGTCGTCCTTTGGAGACCAGAAGCAGGATACCGACTGTGGCAACCACGATTCCTACAATGGCACTGCGCTTCAGTCGCTCCTTCAAGAACAGGTAGGCCATCACTGCCATGACGAGCGGGCTGACCGCAATAATCCAGCCGGTGTTGGTGGCCGAGGTATATTGGAGGCCGGTGATCTGAACCAGGAAGTGGGCGGTGATAATCGCGGAGCCGATGAGAATGGTTCTTCGTTCCTTGCCCGTGAACTCAAACTTGATGCCTTTGGCGAGGATGACGATAACGAGAAGCGGCAGCCCGGTTATGAGTCGCAGTCCGAACAGCTCGACCGGGTTAAGGTATTGCAGACACACCCGCGTAGCGACAAAAGTCCATCCCCAGATGATTACACAGAAGAGCAGATACGCCGGCGCCAGTTGCATGGGGAATTAAAAGGGCGAGGCTGATTTCATGCAAAGAAAAAGTCTAATCAGTGAGAGGCCCTGTTCCTGATCCCCTCGGCGACGTCCTGGTGGCGTTGAGACCAGGTTCGGCCCGAGTTAGACGGCAACCTGCTCAGGAGACTGTCGTATCCAATAATCGCCGGACCAGCCTTCCGCCCCTTGCCCTGCGCGGGAGCAGTATGTATCCTTGCACTTTCGCTCCAAACACTTTGGACACTCAATACGACTATATACTGGCACTTGGAAACTCGACACTACAAAGGAGACTTCTTAATGTCCAATCGCTTCAAAACCGCCGTGAGCCTGGTCGCGTTATCGGGGGCGGCGGTACTGATCGGCTGCGGCACACAGGTGGCCGAAACCGCGCCGCTGTCTACAACCACCAACGTGCGGGGGATTGATCCGAAGAATCTCGACACCACCTGTGCCCCCTGCAATGACTTCTACCAGTACGCCAACGGCACCTGGCTGAAAAATAACCCTGTGCCCAAAGAGTACGGCAGTTGGGGGGTCTTTCATGAGATCCATGAGAGGAATAACGTGGTTCTCAAGGAGATCCTGGACGAAGTCGCCGCCATGGACGCTGCGCCCGGCACGCCGGCCCAGAAGATCGGCGACTTCTACACCAGCGGCATGGACACCGCGGCGATCAACCGCACCGGGATCGCGCCGCTCAAGGCTGATTTCGAGCGTATCGCAGCGATCTCGAGTGTTACCGACCTGTGCCAGGTGATCTCCAGGTATCACGCCGAGGGCATAAACATGCTCTTTGACACCGATGCCCTCGAAGGACTTACGAATTCCAGCCGGGTCAACCTCTACGCCACCCAGGGTGGACTCGGCCTTCCGGAGCGGGATTACTACACCCGCGAAAACGAGGAATCGACCACGCTCAGGGCACAGTATGTCGAGCACATGACCAACATGTTCAAGCTGCTCGGCGATGACTCAGCCACGGCGCAATCCAATGCCGACGTCGTAATGGCGCTTGAGACCGGTTTGGCGCAATCGTCGTGGACCGTTACTGATATGCGCAACTACCCGGCCTGGTACCGGGTGAAGACGCTCGCCCAGGTCGCCGAGCTGGCGCCGGATTTCGACTGGAACGGATACGTCGCCGCCCTGGGATTCTATAGCGTCGACTCAATATCGTTCGGGCCGGAGCAGTTCTTCGAGGGTATGAGCAAGCTGCTCAAAGAGGCGCCGCTCGATCACTGGAAACTGTATGTCCGATGGAACGTGATTCGGAGTTTCGCTTTCTACGTCGGCGAGGAGTTCGACAAGGAGAACTTCCGCTTCTACGGTACGATACTGAGCGGCGCCCAGGAGCGACGTGAACGCTGGAAGCGCGTACTTTCGTCGATAAACAACTATCTCGGTGAGGCGATGGGTCAGCTCTTTGTCGAGCGGGCCTTCCCTCCCGAGTCGAAATCCCGCGCGATGGAGATGGTCAACAACCTGAAAACGGTCCTGCGCGAGCGTCTGAGCAAACTGGAGTGGATGTCCGAGGAAACTCGCCAGAGAGCGCTCGCCAAAATGGAGGCGTTCGGCACCAAGATCGGTTACCCGGACAAATGGCGCGATTACGGTGGTTTGGAGATAGGCAAAGTCTCATTCGTAGAGAACGCCCGTGCTGGCCTGAGACATGAGACGGCCTTCAAGCTCTCCAAAGTGGGTAAGGCGCCGGACCCGACCGAGTGGGGCATGACCCCTCAGACAGTCAACGCCTATTACAATCCGGTCAAGAACGAGATCGTCTTCCCGGCCGGGATTCTACAGCCGCCGTATTTCGACGGTGAGATCGACGACGCCATCAACTACGGTGCGATGGGTGTGGTGATCGGTCACGAGATGCTGCACGGCTTCGACGACAGCGGGAGCCGGTTTGACGCCGACGGCAACATGGTCAACTGGTGGACCGACGAAGACCGCCAGAAGTTCGAGGAAAGAACCGCGAAACTGGTAGCCCAGTTCGACGCTTATGTGGCTATCGATAGCCTGCACGTAAGAGGTGCGTTGACCCTGGGTGAGAATATCGGGGATCTCGGCGGGCTACGTGTCGCCTACGACGCGCTTCAGCTTGCCCGACAGGGCAAGGCCGACCCGATGGTCAACGGTTTCACGCAGAACCAGCGCTTCTTCTTTTCCTTCGCGCAGGTTTGGCGGTCAAACGCTACGCCGGAGAACATCAAGCTCCAGGTGCAGAGCGACCCGCATTCGCCGGATCGTTTCCGGGTGCTGGGGCCGCTGTCCAACATGGACGAATTCCAGGCGGCCTTTGGCTGCTCGGACACCGACCCGATGATGCGTCCGCCCGCCGAGCGGATTAGGATTTGGTAGTAGAACTCCTCGGTTGAAAAACAAAAACCCCTCGACTCATCGTCGAGGGGCTCTGTTTTGTGCACCCACCTCCGAACCGCTGCCCCGAAGCACTCCGAACAGCCGGCTCAAGCCGGGTGACCCTGCAACACTCATCAGGGACTTTCTACGGCTGCTACCTTCCGGTCCTGACCGGGTTCAAAAGGCTGAAGTTGTACAGGACCCGACCATCAACACCGCTTATCCGTCGACACTCCGGGCCCGCTAAGCCCTCGGGTGGGAATTCGACCCCGGTAAAGCGGATTCCGGGTTACAGGGCACCGCTAGCTCCCCGTCTAGCACGCTTTTGGGCCGCCCCGCAAATCGTCCGGGCGGCCGATTATCCAAATGGAGCCAGCCGGGATCGAACCGGCAGCCTTCGCATTGCGAACGCGACGCTCTCCCAATTGAGCTATGGCCCCAAAACTGGTCGCAACAAAACCAAGAATAACACGGCCGAACCTGGCCGCCAAGTGGTTTTTGGGGGCAACCACCGACATACAAAGGCCGACCCAGGAACCGGCCTTCCGACCCCGGTTCGGCGCCTGTCCCCGCCCAAGGACTCTCCGTAGTGACTTAGAACACAACTCCTATCCTCACCGCACTGAAGTCATCCAATCCGTCACCGTCGGGGAACCATAACAGTACTTCGAACGCCCCGCCTATCTTTGACGGCTGCTGAAAGAGCATGCGAAACGAGAGCCGGGAGATGCCGTAGTCAGTGTCAAATGCCCCTATCTTTCCGTGAAGGACACCGCTGCCGCGTCCCGCGCCGGACTGAAATCTCAGCGGGCCGCTGACTTTCATATCCGCTAGCACCTCCGCTCCCCAACTGAAAAGTGTGTTCATTGGTTTCGGTCGGTGGTAGTCTATGCACGGTCCAATGTAGAAGTGTGGCGCCAGCGGAAACTGCGCAATAGCCCCGATCGACAAGCCATCTTTAAGGTCATAAATACGCACTACAGTCGCGCTCCAAAGAACTACCTTATCGGGCATCATTACCCCGGCACTAATGATGAATGGTTTGGGCGGCTTCTTAGTTGCCGACAGAGTTGTGTCCGCGGCCTGTTCTCCGGATGACTGTCCGTGTGCATCCGACATCACAACCCACGTCGATAACATAGCTCCAACATAAATCCCCTGGCGCAAGACCCATCGGTGCAAGTTCATGGCTACATCCCTCTTCTGCGAAATAGTTCTATCCAGAATACTATCGTCGTCTTCCCCAAACCGAGAACAGCACCTCACCCCGCAGGTAGCCCATCGGTCCGATTGCAACGTCAGTCACGCTGTCCGTGCCGACCGGCGAGTGCCAGACCCCGGACTCGATTCCAATTCCAAACCGCTCCGAGACCGACATCTGAAATTCGATCCCGGCTCTAAACGCCAGAAGCGTGTAATGGCCCTGCGCGCCGCCTATACCAATACCCGGCCTAATGGCAAAGCGCCCGTCGCCAAGGCTAATCAGCCACTTCAGTTGCACTCCCAACTCCAGGGCCGAAACGCCGCCAACGCGCAGATCGACCGGGAGCGGGTACGGCTCACCCAGCCAGTGCCAGTCAACTACGGCTCCGGCGTAGAGGTGCTGCGTGAGGGGGTAGTCGAAAGACACTCCAATTGTCCAGGTAGGCTCAAGGCCGGCCTCCCGGTCTCCGTTGACAATGTCAGTGATCTCCATGGTAGTGCGGCCGATTCGACCCATTTTGAACGCCGCACACGGTTCGCCGGGGCCAAGATCGATAGCTCCACACTGACCGCCGAGCGTTATGGCGGCCAGAACCGACACGCACACCCGACCCCACTGCTGTTTCGTGGTTTGCATTCTCACATCCCTCCTGTCTGATTACCGGCGCACCGCTGGTGCCCCGACGGCGGACAAAGGAACTGGCTTACTAAAAGACCAGTCCAACAAGTATCGCAAAGCTCTTGTTGTCGATAGTCAGCGTATTCTCATCATTCACATGCTTGGCGGCTTCAGAGAAATCGAGATCGTAGCGCGCCTCCAGCAGAATCGGTCCAAAGGACCCGAAGGCGTGCTGTAAGCCAACCCCGACAGTTGCCCCGGCTACGGTTGACTGGTAGGAATCTAGAATCCTGTCCATATCCGAGTCGTTAATATCCGAATCCGTCCCGAGTTTCAGGTCAACACGCGGCCCGCCAAGCACATAAAAACCAAGTGGTCCACCCAGCGCCTGTACTTTGAGCGAAGCCAGCAGCGACAGGTACGTGATGCGGTCCTCGAACACGCGCGTGCCGATTGGCACCGGTGACGACTGATCGTATATTGGCACCTTGAGTTGGTTTCCTTTCTGCACATAGAGCGCCTCGGCTTGAAGGCCGAACACAGGAGTCAACCCCACATCCACACATGGGCCGAATGCCAGGCCCGTCCGGGTATCCCGCTCGACTGCGCCGAGAATCTCACGATACTCCCACGTCTGGTCTGCCCAGACCATGCCGGCTTTGATACCAAGCCTGGGGCGCGCGCCTGCCGATGCACATGTGGCGATAGTCACCGCCAGAATGCCAAATGTAAACAGAGTTCTTTTCATAAACTGAGGTCTCCGATTAAGGGTCGATATCAGAACATCACCCCCGCGCGTAATGACAACAGCGGCCCGAGGGTAACATCGGTGGTGTTGTCCCCGCCCGATGGCGCGTACCAGATACCTCCCTCCACCACGTATCCCAGCCCGGCGGCCGACAGATAAACAACTTCGGTAAATGCCTTCAGGGTCACGTAGCTTGAGCCCGCCACTCCGGCCATGTCCATCCGTCCAAGAAACGCCACCCCCACGCCGACACCCGGCCTGAATCCGAGTGGCCAGCTTTCGCTGACTATGTTCGCTTTCAGATTGACACCCAGGTCCAGCAGCCATTCGGATTCGTCAAGCGTGACACCGATCGTCTTCTCCCGCCAGGCCATCCGGTAGAAATCGATTGATAACCCGTAATGCCAGATCGAACCGAACGGTTGATCGAAGAAGAAGCCCGCGCTCGGGCCGGTGCGCTGGTCGATCTGATGACGCTCCAGATCGACACTGCCGGATCCGATCAGCCCCACCTTCAGGCCGGTGTAGATCTCTCCCACCTCATAATCCGCTGCTGTCACGGATGACATGGGCAACGCCATAACGGCGCTGATAATCGTCGCCGCTGCAATGACACACCTCATTCTCGTCTGTCTGCCCCTCACACGATCAATAAAACCGATCGCCCGAATTCAGTCAAGCATGAATGATAACACTAACAGGGCGAGCGAGTATCGCATTCTACCTCAGCGCAAGCCCCCACCGCAGCATCACGCCGGGCCCAAATGACAACGACTCGTCGCTGTTGGAGCCGGTGGGCGCGTAGATCCAGGCCAGCTCACCCACCCAGGCCCGCCTGGCGTCGATGGCGAAGTGAGTCTCCACGAACGCTTTCAGACTCATAAAACGAGAATCGGGCAGATCGCCGATCTCCGAGAGATAGAGAAAGCCGACCGAGACGCCCGGCCCCAGCAGCATTCTGGCGCGCTTTAGCCCGAAGGTCCGCTTCAAACCGAGGTTCGCCTCGATCATGATCTGGTTGGCGCGGTTGATTTCGATGTAGTAGAAGTCGAAAGCCGGGCTGAGAAAGAATTGGCGGCCCTGGGGAAGATCAATATATACCTGCGCGCACGAGCCGATTTCGGAGCTTCTTGTCGGCGTAGTGGTCAGCTTCATGCGGCTGACTACGCCCACTTTCACACCGAACCGACCGCCCGTCGGATTGCCCAGCAGGTTCTGGCCGTACACTGTCATGGTAGTGCAGAGCGAGAGGATAAAGAAAGCGAATAATACGAGAGGTTGTTTGATTGTCACATATCTCCTGACCAGTCGGCCTGTCAAGGCCTGGTGCGCCCGGAAGGTCCACTGTCAAGAAACGATTCTGCATGGGCGACTGTCAAGGTAGATGTTGACAGCTCCCGCCATGCAACCGTATGACCCGACCGCCGAACGCCGACCGAACCGTGTGGTCTGCTCCTTTGGGGCGCGAATGAGATGACTCTCGCGCATGGAACATTGCAAGTGGGCGGCAGACCTCCCGGTCTGCCCCATTCGTGGCGCCTGCAAGCACTTCGTGGGCGGCAGACGTCCTCGTCTGCCTCCGTCGTGTCTTCACTTTCGTGTCTAAATCGGGCAGACCGGGAGGTCTGCCGCGCACGAATTTCTTTGTGGTCCACCCAACCGCCGGGTTGTGATTATTTGAGAATGACCAACTTCCCTATCTGCGTCCGCGTTGACGACTCGACCACCCAGTAGT
>JBFMGC010000037.1 GCA_040752815.1 Candidatus Zixiibacteriota bacterium | reverse complement strand
GGCGAATAGTTTTCGCGGGCGCCGCCAGAACAGTTCTCAAGTCCTCATTGCTTGCGAAAATCCGCCTCGACTTCGGCACAGGATCGCGGCCGCCGACTATCAAGCGATAAGGATTCTTCCCCTTTACAAGCCGCACCGTTAGCGCCGGGTTGTCGGCTCTGACTGTACCCATGCCGACCATTACCGCGTCGTTTTCTGCGCGCAACCTGTGGGCGAGTTTGAGCGAGGCGGGACTGGAAATCCACTGCGAGTCGCCAGTCGCAGTGGCAATTCGGCCATCGATAGTCTGTGCCATCTTGAGGGTGACAAACGGACGGCCGTTTCGATGAAACGCAAAATAGGCCTCGTTGAGCTTCTCTGCTTCGCGCCGGAGCAGGCCGCGTTCAACTGCTATCCCCGCCTTGCGGAGCTTCTTGTGGCCCTTGCCGCTCACGAGTGGGTTGGGATCTACCGAGGAATAGATTACCCGGGCCACTCCCGCCCGGA
The DNA here is from genome assembly GCA_040752815.1 of Candidatus Zixiibacteriota bacterium. NCBI lineage: Bacteria > Pseudomonadati > Candidatus Zixiibacteriota > Candidatus Zixiibacteriota bacterium. The sequence continues at coordinate 27,030 of JBFMGC010000037.1, read as the reverse complement.
TGAGCGCATTGGCGCACGGTCCGGTACAGCCGACATGCGCGCATGGTTCGAGTGTCACATATACTGTCGCGCCCTTAGCCCGCGTTCCCGCCTTTTTCAACGCGACCACTTCGGCGTGGTCGAGACCGGCGCGGTGATGATACCCCTCGGCAACTATGCGGCCGTTCTTAACGATTACCGCGCCGACCATGGGATTGGGCGATGTCCAACCGCGCGCTTTCGCGGCCAGGTCGAGCGCTCGCTGCATGAAGTCTCGGTCAGTACGGTCGGTCACAAAAAAACCCCGGACATAGTTCGGGGGTGATGGACAGAATACGGCAGACGCCCACCTGTCATATTCTTCTACCATCCGGACTGTTGCCGTCGGCACCTGACTTCCACAAGTTCTGCCCCGCGCTGGCGGGGCTCGCGGGCTTTCACCGCCGGTCGAGGAATTCCACCTCGCCCCGAAGAATATCTACCGCCTAATATACACGTGAATCTGGAATAGGCAATCGAATTCGTGGGCTTAGGTAGTGGCGTTTGCCGCTAACCTATTGCGACACAATGCAGTGCCCGATCTATACGAGAGACAAAGAATGTCTGGACGACGGCTTTCCCGCTCGCCGTGTTCCCGTATGAGTCACCGCGAATGCAGCTTCAGGCAGAATCTGCGAATCCGCAGCCGTGGTTAGCCTGTGCGCAAGCATCGACGCCACCGCCTGCGCGAAGAGCATCGGGCCTGAGTTGGCGGTGAGATTTCCAGCGATCGCCTCACCGCCGAGCGTAACAGTTCCGGTGCTCTTGCCACCCGCGACTATCGGTACTATCGCCACCCAGCGAAGCCCCTCTGAGAAAATCTGTCTCGCCTCGGTGGCGCTTAGCGCATCACTTTCCGCGCGGGAGGTGAGCACCAGGGACTGTAGTGTATCCAGCGCCTGACGATGTCGCGGCATCAGCGACAACACCATCTTGCCGTCAGGGGGTACTTGAAACTCAGTCGATAGTGACGATACGACTGCTTGCGATTCCAAGAACGCTCCGCTCTCATCGAGCGTAGAGATACGCACGAAATCGGCGCCGGTCTGTTCCGCAACAGCGGATGCCGCTACGCGCACGACCTCCTCCGGAACGTTGCTCTCGCCGATCAATTGCGCTACCCAACTGACAGTCTCGAGGCGCGATCTATCCGCCCGGGCGGCTGATTCCAGAATATCGGGCATCAAGGCAAGGAGAACGGCAGGCGATGCCTGTGTCACGAGCTTTGCCGTAGCGTGACTAAACGCCCCTCTCCGACGCGCCGCCAGCGTGAGCGTGGCCATCATGTCACGATGAATGCGCACAGGTATCGCAATCAAAGAACCTATCGAACCGCCGGTGATTATCTCCAATGGAGAGGGCTGCCTGTCCGGAGGAAGGTCCTGGAAAACGATGGGGTCCTCATCGGCGGCAGCAATGTGTGTCAGGGCCCCACTCGGCAGCGGCGGCAGGTTATGCTGAATCAGGAGCAGTCCGGCACTTCCAAGAGAGTAGCGAGTCCGGAGGCCATCTCCACGATAAGTGTGAGTTAAGGCGAAGCTATCAAACGAGCACTTCTGCACCAGGCCGCGGACCAGCGCCAGAACTCGCCGGCGCGAATCATCTTCCTTCGCAACCGCGCTCTGCAGGGACAGCAACCACTCGGCTTGTCCCTGGTCCGCCTGAACGGTCCGCGCGAGACGATCCGCAAGTATCTTTCGTGCGACAACGTCGGCAGCAAGCTGCAGAAGCAGACGATCATCGGCCCCGATATTCTCCGCCGAATCCCAGAACACGAACAACCCGACCGTCTCGTTCGCTACGCGGATCGGCACCGTAAGCGTCGGGTTGCCCAGCGATGCCGGCAGAAATCGTGTGAGACCAGGTGGCTGATCGCCCTTGCCGGGGTTGTCCGCTCCGAGCTCACTCATTGCGCAGATAGCCGACTGGAGTACACCCCTCGAAACTGGGAAATCGTCGGATACCGCAGCTACGGTCATCCGGCGCGTCCCTGTTTCGAACATGAAGACCGCTCCGTAGCCGACGGACAGATGTTCTTTCATGTGTCTGACGGCGCCGCAGAGCAGGGATTCGAGGCGATTGTCCACTCCCACCAGTTGCTCCACGCGCTGGAGCAATTCCAGGCGGTTGGCGCGTTCGAATATAAGGCGGCGGCTCTGCCGGGACAGCGGGAGCCATTCGGCTACCCCGTTCACCAGGAGCGTTCCGCCGGAAATCACCAGAATCCAGAACGCCAGTTCAAAGAAAATCTCCTCGGAGAAAAACGGCGCCCGAGCAAGCAGGCCGTTCTCATGGAACAAACGCGCGACCGCGGACAGGGAAAGAAGGACGAGCCCCGAGGACACATGGCGCCAACTCGAACGGCTCTCCCTCGCTATTAATTCCGCATACTTGCGAACCGCGATAAGCGCGGCCAGAAAGAAGGCTATGGCTATCCATGGAATAATGCTGTGCATATCGTCACCCCAGAGTCACGCCTCAAAACACGCTATAGTATTTTATCGGTTGTCTCAGGCGGCGGCTTTGCGTAAGACAGGGGGCGGCCAGCCATCAGTTGATGGATTCATCCCACAAGTAGAATCAACCACCGCTCGTTGGGCACTTTATGGTGTCGCCGTAACATATTATAACACAATATCTTACACCGGTCGCCGGCCTGGGCATAGCGATTGCCCCTGCGGCGAGAGCGAAGGACAGTCAGTTTTCAAATTCCGCCCAGGCGGATGGAGGACCGAACTATGTTCAGGAAGTTTCTGGGCTGCTCTCTGGCAGTCGCCGCGATGTTATGTTTGACCGGAGGCTGTTCCGACGATGTCACTCGGATCACCAGCCCATCGTCTCCCGACGAAACCGTTCAGGCGCTGAATACAGGCACGGACCTGTCGTTTGGTGAAAGTGGTAACAATGGTGGTTCGCAGGGCCTCACGTTCCCCGATGACGACGTGAGCGACAGCGAGGGAGTCCAGGGTGACTCACAGGAACCGTTAGTCCCGTCGACCGATAACGGCTGGTCATTCAAACCGATCGACAACGAGAAGAATCCGGTTTAGAAGATCAATCGCAGGGTGGTCTGGGCAATGGGGCACACGAGGAAGTGTGCCGCCCACCCAACATTTGAGTGGTTGGCGTACGTCCCCGTGCGCCGACTCTCCGATGTGTGCCGGTGGACGAGGACGTCCAGCAGCCACAGAACGGCAGGTCTGTCAGGCAGAGTCGCCCGACAGCGCGATGGATCGACGGCGGCCGTTCCACCGGCCTGCTCATCTCTTGGCGGAAAAGAGATCTGTCGCGCAAGCTCGTTTGAAGTTTTTGAAGTGCCTCTTGGCGACTCGAAGAAGGATCGCCGGTCCGTACCGCGCCACCAACTCGCGCCCGACCACGTCCACATGCGCCGATGCCCCCTTGGGCAGCGCTGCACCCAGTTCCTCGGACATCGCCTTAATCCGCCGGACAAACTCGGCCCGCGCCAAAATCGACGCCGCCGCAACTTGCGGCACCGACTCGCCGCGGATTATCTGTGTCACGGGCAATTCGCACCTGACTCTCGCGAGAGCCGATTCCAGACGTTCCGTCTTCCCGAACTTGTCTGAGATAGCTAAGTCGACCGTCTTGGAACGTGCTCTCGCGGACTTTATGGTCGCGGCGATCGTCTCGGCGTGGCAATCAGCCAGCATGATATTGAGATTCCGGACGGTCTCGTACCGACGGTTGTATTCGTCCGGCATAAGCACGGTGATATGATGAACGAAGGTCGACCGCAGCCGCTGATCCAGTTCGAGTATTCGTTTGTCGGTGAGCCGCTTGGAGTCACGCACGCCAATCTCGGCCAGCATGGGAAGATCAGAATCACCGGCGAGTAGCCCGGCGACTACCAGCGGTCCGAAAAAGTCGCCCTTCCCCGATTCGTCCACCCCGATCACGTTCCCCGTGACTGTCATCGCCTAATTGGACCGCTCGAGGTACTCGCCGCTGCGCGTATCTACTTTGACTTTGTCCCCCTCTTTGATAAACGGCGGCACTTTGACTTCCAGGCCGGTCTGCAGTTTGGCCGGCTTGGTAACGTTGCTGACAGTGTCGCCGCGCACCGAGGGCTCGGTATGGACAACTTCCAGAATCACCGATGCCGGCAGGTCGACGGAGATGGCCCGGTTATCAAGAAAGAGCATGGTGTACTCCTGGTTTTCCAGAAGATACCAGCGGGCGTCGCCGAGATCATCTATCGGGATCGACAGTTGTTCATAGGTGTTCGCATCCATAAACGAAAACTCGCCGGAGTTCTCGTAGAGATACTGCATTTTGCGGCGCTCGAGATCCGGCGGCTTGAAAGCCTCATCAGGGGAAAACACTTTTTCTACCACCGCCCCGGTGATAATGTGCTTCAGCTTGGTGCGGACATTGGCACCACCCCGCCCCATTTTGATGTGCAGGTAGCTGATGACATAGTAAGGCTCACCGTCAACCAAAATGGGCAGGCCTTTTCGAAAATCCGACGACGTATACATTCTTCCTCCAAAACTCCGGGCGTAAATATAGCAGGAAGGCGGAATCGCCCAAGCACTTTCTAAACCGGCGTGGTGACTTCCGTCGCGAGACGACGGCCCGCGACGACATTCAAAGGAAGGCAGATTCTGAAGGTAGTACCGTGGTCCGGTTCCGACGAGACCTCAATGGTTCCCGAATGCAGAGCGACAATCTTGGCCGCAAGCGGCAATCCCAGCCCGGTACCGGAGGGGCGAGACGAATAGAAAGGCGTGAAGACCTTATCAAGGGCATCGGGACGTATGCCGCAGCCGAAATCTCGGATTTCAATCATAGCCCGGTCACCGGATTCGCGCAGGGAAACCTCAACCAGGCCGGCGGTTTCACCATAGGCGTTGACGGCATTGTCCAACATGTTAGTGATCGCCTGTTTGAGGAGTATTGGATCGACCAGGGCGAACATGCCGGCGTTGAGCAATTCCCGGAACTCGACACCGTGAAGGTCCTGCCTGACCCGAACCGGCGCCAGACATTCTGCCACGAGAGCGGCCAGGTCAGTCGGCTCCGGCTTGAATTCAAACGGGCGGGCAAACGACAAAAAGCGGCTGATCAACTCATGGGCGGTCCGGGTCTCATCGAGAAGAGTATCGGCGGCATCGGTGACGAGGTCGTTTAGTTTCAGGCGTCTCTTAATCAGGGTGGCGTAGCCGCTAATAGCGCCCAGCGAGTTTCGTATCTGGTGGGCCAAACCACCGGCCATCTCGCCAAGCGCAGCGAGGCGTCGCTGGTCCTCGAGCTCCCGGCGCAGGCGGCTAAGCTCGCTCTGATCGCTGACCATCAGGAGCAGGCCGGTGAGTCCCTCGCCGGGGTTCCGTATGTCCACTATGGTGACGCCGAGAGTCTGACTCGTACTTCGACCGTCCGGTGCTAAGTACTCGTGATATCCTCGGAAGCGATCATCGGCCAGGGCGCGCTCAATGTCGTGCATCAGCGCCTCGAACCGCCCGAGCGTCTCGCCAAAAGAGTGACCCGCGCAATCATCTGACGGTAGATCTAATAACCTCTCTGCGGTTTCATTGACGGCCACGATCTTGCCCTGCGGATCGAGCGTGATGACCCCGAGCCGGCTGGTTTCGGTGAGCGATCGGTTGATAAGCTCGAGGATATCCGCCCGCCGCTGAATTTCTTCGTTGAGTCGCAGCAGCTCTTTCTGCGTGACGGTGAGCTCCCGGATGACTCGCTCGTACTCTTGTACCACCGCCTCGGTTTCGTCGAGATCGGCCGTCACGGCCCGCCCGGCCTGCTCAGCTTGTTCGCGTATGCGCCGAAACGGCCGAAACATGAAACGAGACAAGAGTACGTAGACTGCGGCGACCAGTACTACGGCCCCGATCAGGACCAACACCAGCGTGTCCCGCGAATCGTCAAGGTAGGCGAGATCGGGGCAGTCCATGGTCAGCATGAGCAGTCCGCCGCCGGCTGACCCGGGGATTGGATACAGGTAGTAGTATTCGCTGCCGTTGCCTCGCGTGATTTGCCCCAGCTCGGCCCGATACAGTTTTTCCGCCAGATCGGGATATAGGCCGGGCGGGTACTTGAGGGTGACCGCGCGGAACCAGTCCCGCTTGCCGGCTTTCGTGTCTTCGGCCGGCTTTACCGGCAGGAATGTCAGGTCGCTGAGATCTTGCCGATCACGAAGGGCGCCGACCTGCGTCTGATCCAGCGTTGCCGGATACCTGATCTCCATCTCGCGGCTGATCACCACCGCCGCCCGATGCAGCCGGGCCTGGGTGTCATCGCGCTGAGTCGATCGCGCCTGGTGCAACACGTAATTGGACACAAAATTCAGAAAGACCAGCAATGAGGCTATGGCCACAAAGCCGAGGTGGATCTCTGACTCGTACTTACTCCGGAACCGACGCGCCATAGTGTATTAATCGGCAGGGTCGGGGACGGTTTGAGACGCGGTCAGTCAGTTAAGATGGAGGAAATTATCGATATAAAAGGCAACTATCCGGTCGCCCCAGATGAGGGCCATAACCGCGGCTAGCGCAATAAACGGCCCGAACGGGACGATCCGGGTCCTGCGCAGTCGGGCGGAAAAGGCCATGATCAACAACGACACTACAAGGCCGATGACCGCCGAGCCAAGAAACACCAGCAGCACCTTTTGCCAGCCCAGAAACGCGCCCAGCATGGCGGCCAGTTTGATATCGCCGCCGCCCATCGACTCCTTCTTGAACAGCCAGTCGCCGAGAACGGCAATCAAGTACAGAGCACCACCCCCGACAACCAGTCCGATCAGTGACTGAACGATGGTCACTCCATCGGGGAAAAGTGACACGGCCAAACCGATCACCATACCCGGAAGCGTTACCAGATCAGGGATGATCTGGTGCTCCAGATCTATGAAGAAAACGACAATAAGCGCGGAGGCCAGGAACGCAAACACGGCGAATTCAACCGACCAGTTATAGTTATAGAAGAAATAGAGGTAGCCCAATCCGTTGAGCAGTTCAATTAGCGGATAGCGCCATGAAATCGGCTTGTGGCACGACGCGCACCTCCCGCGCAGAGCCAGGTAGCTGACCAGCGGGATGTTTTGGTACCACTTGATGACGGCGCCGCAATGCGGGCAGGCGGAACGCCCCTTCACGAACTGTTTTCGGCGAGGCAAGCGATAGACGAGAACATTCAGGAATGACCCTACCGCCAGGCCTAGTACGAAAACGAGAATCAATTCGAAATCTGGCATATACTCCGATTATCGACAACTCGGTGATTATCTGAATTCACCCAGCTGGGCCATAATCAGCGCCACAGCCACCGGTCCGGCAGTCTCGGTTCGAAGGATTCGCCTACCGAGGCCGACTTGGGCCAGTCCGGCCTGCTCCGCCAGAATGACTTCGTGTTCACTAAACCCCGACTCCGGTCCCACCAGGACGGTCAGTCGCTTGAGGTCTTTGGGCAGTTCCACCTGCTCGAGGGGCGTCGCGCGTTCTCCGGGATGGAACAGTATCCCGATATCCGACCGTTCAAACTGCTTGAGGAAGCTGCGGTACGGTGTAGGCGCGGCGATATCCGGTATATATGATCGCCGGCACTGCTTCATCGCCGCGGTGGCCACGTTGCGCCAGCGAGTCAGTTTCGATCTCTCTCTGCGCGCATCTTCTACCGCCACTTTTGATTTCTCCGTCAGGAGCGGTACGAAACGCGACACGCCCAGCTCGGTGCCTCTCTGAACCACCGAATCGAACTTGGTCCCGGCCGAGAGCCCGGCCGCCAGCGTCACTCGCACCAACGGCTCACCGAAATCACGAACTTCCGAGAGAACGCGGGCGGATACCGTGTTGCCCGAGGGCACCCCGAGTTCGGCGCGGCAGGCATGGCCCAGGCCATCGACTACAATCACCACTGCCCCGCGCTTCAAACGCATTACGCGTACAGCATGGCGGGCTTCGTCGGCAGGTAATACTATCAGATCACCATCGCGCTTATCCGGGGGGGCGTAGAACAGGGGCGGCTGCATACGTCACTTTCGCACGACCGTGTAAGTGAGCCACTCTTCATCGTGCAGAATGGTAAAATCGGATTGGTCCGCCGATCGAAGCGCGCCGCTTATCGCTGCCTCGTCTTTGTCCAGAAGTCCGGACAAAACGAGCAATCCCCCCACGGCAGTCAGTTTCAGCAGGCGATCGAGCATCGTGAGAATCGTGGTGCGGATGATATTCGCGCACACAAGATGATAAGGCTCATCGCGCGAACACTTTTCGATTGAGCCTATGACAATCTCATGGGGAGTTTTCACCCCGTTGATGTCGAAATTCTCACGGCAATTGGCAACCGCGGCCAGATCGTAGTCAACCGCTTTGATGTACAATGCCCCCATCTGGTCGGCTAGAAGCGACAAAATGCCTGAGCCGCACCCCATGTCGAGAAAGCGCCACCCCGGCTGAAATTGCTCACGAATGACTTGCAGGCAGCTTCGAGTCGTAGCATGGCTGCCGGTTCCGAAGGCCATCTTGGGCTCGATTACAATCTGATAGCGGTCCTGGGTGGGCGAAACCCAGGCAGGCCGAACGATCAGATCGGCGGCGATCCGGATGGGCTTTACACTCGCCCGGTACTGGTCCAGCCACTCTCCATGTATGACCCGACGAGATCTAATCGACGGCGCGGCCAATTCAATCCCACCCCGCTTCGCAAAGAATTGCGCGAGCAGTGACTGATGCCGAGTGTCTCTTTCCGGTACGTAGAAGATAACAGTCGTAGTCGCCGACCCTTCCTCGTCCTCCAGTACGATTCCGTTAGTGATGTTTTCAATTATGAAATCGCAGATGAGTTCAACCTGGCTCTGGGGCACATCCACTCTTACTTCGAGATACGCCTCGGGTGCCGGCAGGGCCATGGACTATACCCCTAGGGTCTCTCGCAGTTTTTCGATAAACGATTTGTCGCCCTCGGGAGGACGGAAGGTTTCCGACTGGCCCAGTTTTTCCAGCGTGCGCTTGTCCTCGGAGCTGAGACGCGTAGGAACCCAGACGATGACCTGGACCAGTTGATCGCCGCGTCCGCCGCGATGCAGATGTGGGATCCCTTTCCCGCGGAGGCGCAGAATCTTGCCCGACTGCGTACCGGCAGGTATAGTCAGCCGCTCTGATCCGGTGATTGTTTTCACCTCCATCTGGCCGCCGAGCGCGGCTGTGGTGAACGCAATTGGCAGTTCGAGCAGGATATCATCGCCGTGCCGCGAGAAGATCGGATGTTCCACCTCCTCGAAAATCGCAATGAGATCGCCGGCCTGGCCGCCATTCAACGCGGCATTGCCCATGCGGTCGATGGTCATATAATTGCCGCTGGAGACCCCGGCCGGCACGTTGATATTGACCTTGCTCGTGCCCTTGTGGCGTCCCTCGCCACCACAGGTCTTGCACGGTTGGGCGATCACCTGACCGGTCCCATGGCAGACGTTGCACGTCGTCACCTGCTGGATCGTGCCGAGGAAGGTCCGCGAGACTGTCCGCACCTGCCCGGCTCCTTTACACTGATAACAGGTCTGTTTGGACGAGCCCGCCGCCACGCCGGTGCCGTCGCAAGTCTCGCACGAGACCATCCGGTTGATCTTAATTGTCTTTTCCACTCCGGAAGCGATTTCCTCCAGCGTGAGCGGTATGCGCACACGAAGGTCTTCCCCGCGGTTACTGCGACGTCGCCCTCCGCCGCCCATGCCGAAAAACTCATCGAATATAGAGCCCGAACCGCCAAAATCACGCATGAACGCTCGGAGCGCGTCGCCAAGATCAAACGTCCCGAAGCCCTGGAAACCTCCGAATCCGCCCGCACCCTGGCCGACCCCGGCGTGGCCGTATTGGTCATAGAGCTGGCGCTTCTGCTGGTCTTTGAGAACCTCGTACGCCTCAGTCGCTTCCTTGAACTTCTCCTCGGCGGATTTGTCCCCCGGATTGCGATCCGGATGATACTTCATCGCCAGCTTGCGATAAGCCGATTTGATTCCGTCGGCGTCGGCGCCACGGTCCACACCCAGGACTTCGTAATAATCGCGTTTGGCCATTCAGCCTCTACTTCTTGTCCTCGTCGACCACCTCGAAATCAGCGTCAACCGCACCGTCCTTGCCCGCCGCCGACGGCTGCTCGCGACTGGTCTCGGACGCGCCCGGCTCGGCTCCGGCCTGCGCCCCGGTGGTCTGCTGGGCCTGCTTGTACATCTCCGCCGCCAGTTTGTGCGACGCCTGCTCCAGTTTCTCGCGGGCCGACTTGATGCGATCAACCGAGTCACCGCCGATTGCCGATTTCAATTCCTGTGCGGCAGCTTCTATCGTCTTCTTCTCGCTCTCGGGTACTTTGTCACCGTAGTCCTTGAGCATCTTCTCGGTCGCGTACAGGAACTGGTCGGCTTCGTTGCGCGCCTGGATAAGCTCGCCCTTCTTCTTGTCCTCCTCGGAATGCTTCTCGGCATCGTCAACCATCCGTTTAATCTCAGCCTCGCTCAATCCTGATGAGACCTCGATCTTGATCGACTGCTCCTTGCCGGTCGCCATGTCTTTGGCCGATACGTGAACAATGCCGTTGGCATCGATATCAAACGTCACTTCGATTTGCGGCATCCCTCGCGGCGCCGGCGGAATGCCCACCAGGTCGAACCGGCCGAGCGTGCGATTGTCGATCGCCATCTGGCGCTCACCTTGAAGCACGTGGATCGAGACCGCGGGCTGGTTGTCAGTGGCGGTGGAAAAAATCTGCGACTTTTTGGTCGGAATCGTCGTGTTGCGCTCTATCAGTTTAGTCATCACACCGCCAAGGGTCTCGATACCGAGCGAGAGCGGGGTAACGTCGAGCAGCACTACATCCTTGACATCGCCCGCCAGCACACCGGCCTGAATAGCAGCGCCCACCGCCACTACCTCGTCCGGATTGACACCCTTGTGAGGCTCCTTGCCGAACAACTGGCGCACCGTGTCGACTACTTTCGGCATACGGGTCATCCCGCCGACCATTACAACTTCGTCAATATCCGAGGCCGACAGTTTGGCATCGGCCAGCGCCGCTTTGCATGGCCCTATCGTTCGCTGCAACAGGTGATCTGTCAGTTGTTCCAGCCGGGCGCGGGTAAGCATCAGATCGAGATGTTTGGGGCCGCTCTGGTCGGCCGTGATAAACGGCAGGTTGATGTTGGTCTGCAGGCTCGAGGACAGCTCGATCTTGGCCTTCTCGGCAGCTTCTTTGAGGCGCTGCAAGGCCATGCGGTCTTTGCGCAGGTCGATACCCTGAGTCTTGCGGAACTCATCCGCCATCCAGTCAATAATCACCTGATCGAAATCATCGCCGCCGAGGTGCGTATCACCATTCGTGGATCGAACTTCAAAAACACCGTCTCCGATCTCAAGAATCGAAATATCGAACGTACCGCCGCCAAGATCGTACACGGCGATCTTCTCGTTGGTCTTCTTCTGCAGGCCGTACGCCAGGGATGCCGCTGTTGGCTCGTTGATAATACGTAGGACGTCGAGTCCGGCGATCCGCCCGGCGTCTTTGGTGGCCTGACGCTGCGAGTCGTTGAAATAGGCCGGCACCGTGATCACTGCCTGCTTCACCTCCTCGCCCAGATAGGTCTCAGCCGCTTTCTTGATGTACTGCAGAATCATGGCGGAAATTTCCGGAGGCGCCATCCGCGTTCCGCCCGCTTCCACGACCGCGTTACCCGCCGAGTCTTCAGTGACCCTGTACGGCACCAGCTTCTCCTCGGAGCCGACCTCGGAGTGACGCCGCCCCATGAAGCGCTTGATCGAAAAGACCGTGTTCTCCGGATTGGTGACTGCCTGGCGCTTCGCGGCCGCCCCGACCAGTCGCTCGCCGTCTTTGGTAAAGGCGACCACCGAGGGCGTGGTGCGCGAGCCTTCCAGATTGGGAATCACTACCGGATCTTTGCCCTCCAGGACCGCCACACAGGAGTTGGTGGTCCCCAGATCAATTCCGATTACCTTTCCCATACTTGATTCTCCTCTTTCTATTCGTCATCCAAAACCTATTTCTTCTCCGATACCAGCGGTCAGCCGAGCTATTCACTCGGCCGGTCGGTCGGGCTCCGATTCCGGTGCCTTCCCTTTGCTGACCACTACACGCGCGTGGCGCAGGACCCGGTCGCCTACCGTGTACCCTTTGCTGATCTCAGCGGACACGATACCCTCGCCGTACTCATCCGACTCCGCGTGCACCAGCGCGTCGTGATACTTTGGATCAAAACGGCGGCCGATTGATTCAAGCGGCTTGACATCGTAACGGCTGAGCAGGCCATTTAACTGATTATATATCAGCTCGGTGCCGCTGCGCAGCGCCTCCAGTCCCGATTCGCCGACAGCGCCATTCTCGTTAGCGTGCCTGAGCGCCCGCTCGAAGTTATCCACGACATCGAGAAGTTCCAGGAACAGGCGGTCATTTGCAAAGCGAACCAGTTCATCGATTTGTCTGGCCATCCGCTTACGGGAGTTGTCCAGCTCAGCCAGCGCCCTGAGCCGCTGATCTTCGAGCTCGGCCACCTTGGCCTGCAGCACCTGCACCGGATCGACCTCCTCTGCTTTTGCCGCAGACGCCTGATGTTCGGGCGACAGCGCAGCCTCCGCCGGCTGTCCGTCGGCACCGACCGGAATAGTGCGCGCCGCATGTTGATCGGGTACCGCCCGAGCCTCGTCCGTTGCGGATCCCTTGACCTGTTTGTTTACATCCTTCTCAGCCATTGCGCTGCTGGTCTTTCTGACGGTCCATACCGGCGAGCAGATCGCTGATCGACCGGGCCGCGTATTCGACTATCGACACCGCCTTGCTGTAGGGCAACCGTGTAGGTCCGATTATCCCGACTGCGCCGGAGATCTCACCGACTTTGTAGGTTGCCGTAACCAGTGAACAGTTGATGATTTCATCTATAGCGTGTTCTCGGCCAATGGTGATCACCAGTCCCTCGCCCTGTGCCTGACTCAGGAAATCCGAAAGGACCCGGCCTTCCTCGACCACCTTCAGCATCGCCTTGAGTCGCTCACGGTCAGCGAACTCAGGCATCGCGGCCAGGTTATCAGTGCCGGAGAAGATGAGGTCCTCGGAGCGGTCTTCGCTCCAGATCTGGTCCTTGGAATCGATGACGATCTTGATCACGCGGCCGTGGCCGCTGACATCGGCCAGGCGCGCCGAAATCGTGTCCCGAATATCCGACAATGTCAGACCGCGAAGCCGCTCGTTCAGGACCAGCTCAACTTCAGCGATTGACTCATCCGCCAGCGATGTCTCCACCTCGAGAATCAGCGAGCGAGCCAGACCGCTGTGCATGACCACAACAACCATCAAACGATCATCAGCCACCGGTATCAGCCTGATGTCTTTCAGAATGCCGACCTCAAAGCGCGGAGCGACAGTGAGGCCAAGCTGATGCGTGATGTCGCTGAGTATCTTAGCTGTCTGTCCGAGAATCTCACGGATTCCGCGACCGTCCCGAACGAGTCGACGGCGGATGATTGTCTTTTCATCGTCAGACAGCGGCTCAGGGCGCAGGATGGAATCTACATACACGCGGTAACCGGAGTCGGTGGGGATTCGCCCCGCCGACGTATGCGGCTGCTCAACAAGGCCGAGATCCTCGAGGTCTTGCAGGGTGTTGCGGATGGTCGCCGATGAGAGTCCCATGCGGTATTTGTGGGCAATTGCCCGCGACCCAACCGGCCCTGCCGTAGCGATGTAATAGTCGATCAGGTTAGCTAGGACCTGCCTCTCGCGATCTGTTAGATTCTCAAACGCCACAACGAGTTCTGCCACCCTTTCGGCTGTACTGCCATAATGGCAGTCGTGCTGTCAGTGCCATTCTTATGTAACATCTGCTTAAACGTTCGTCAAGTGCTAAAGATTCCATTAGCCCGAATTGGGCGTTTCCCTCTCGTAGGTCGGGACCTTCACAGTCCCGACACCGTGTCGAAAAAGGGGAATCACTCCGAACCACCCAAACGTCCAGCGCCAGGAACTTCTTTATCTCACCCAAAGAGGCTGTCTCACAAGTGCGATCGGTTGAGTCTGCCCTTGCTTCGAGGCCGTCCCGCGGAGCGTGTCGGGCTCGAAGTGTGACCTGACGCCGTTGATCGGGAGCGGGTTAGGGGCGTCAGTTCACACCCCATTTACCTCGTTCAACGGTCAAGGCAAAAGGGGCAAGAACTGACGCAACTGTTTCAGCGTCTTTTGAGACAGCTGAGCCAGCCTCCAAACTGCGGCCTAATCGAATACACGCACCCGCTGCGACGAAAATGGGCCGGGCATCTGGTTGATACCCGGCCCTTGCGAGCCAAACGTGAGGAGGGAGACTATTTCTTGCGCGGAGTACCCGAGCTGGAGCCCCCGCCACCCTTGTCTTTACCGGAGCCGGAACTACCGCTGCCGCCACCGCCGGATGGGCTGGATTTCTGTCCGGCCGATGACGGCGATTTCGACTCGCCTTTGGAGCCGCCCGACGATGATGACCCGGACTTCGGCGCTTTCTTCGGTGAAACCTGGGCAGGCTTGTCGCGTTTCGACGGCGCCGAGTGCTTCTGAACCGAACCTGATTCAGTCTTACCCGAAGTCTTCCGTTTCTCTATCTTGGGACCACCACCGGAGGAACCGCCCGAGCTGCTCTTGCCCCGCGAACGTTCGATTGTACCTCCTCCGCTCTTTTGGCGGCCGCTTTTCTCACCCGAACTGCGCTTCTGTGAACGATCGATATCCGGCGAGCCGGACTTGTCGGTCGAGCCTTTGTGCTGCTCGAAGCTCTCCTTCTCTCTGGTTCGGCTGGTCGTGCCCCGCTTGCCCGCCTTGTCGGGGAAGGTCGCCGTGGAGGCGTCGGTCTCGTATCCGCGGTCGGTTTTCACCAACTTGGTCGAGCCGCGCACGAATTTCTTCGGGGCCGTTTCGAATGCGTCATCCAGCTTGCCCGACTGCCCGCTCTGTCCGGACTTGGACACCACCGCCCCGCTCTTTTTCAGAGCGCTCTCCATGCTCACACGACGAGATTCATAGTCAGGATATCCGTTCTGTACCGGGTTCCGGTACCCCGCCATGCGCACTTCCTTGTACTTGGACTTCACCGACGAACTCGTGACGATTATAGTCCGGTTGAACACAACCGTGTTATAGCGGGAGATGTGGAAATCGTGCTCCCACGCCCAACCGTACGGATCATAAATCGTGATCGTGTGCCAGCCGACAGCTATCCGCGGGATGTACAGCGGCGCGCAGCCCCAGTAGATGCCGTTGACATAAATCGACGCACCCCAGGGGTAATCGATATAGCAGTTGCCGTACACGGTCCAACTGGGATAATACGGGCGGTAGATGGGACGGAAGTAGTACTCTTCCCATTCGTTGACATAGATGACCGCGCGATCATAGGCGAACCGCTGCCCGCCGTAGTCGACGAAGTAGTTCGCGTTGACCCAGTCCATATAATCGTCGCGATCATCGTCCTCATCGACCACCAACTGCGGTCCGCGATACCAATCGGGAATCGGGAATCGCTCGCGCGAAGCGATGATCTGGATATTCTCGAACCCCTCGGGCCCGGAGACCACCAGATCAAAATCGTCATTGGCTCCGGGCAGGCTATAGGTCACGCCGCCGGTGACATAGTTATCCTCGCCCGGGTAGGTCGGGAAAAGCAGGTTGACCCGGCCGCGGGTATCAATTGAATACAGCGCTACAAAGGCGTCGCGGTTGACCCGGAAATAGACAACGATCTCATCGCCATCATAAAACTCGCCGTCGCTGTTGCTCGTCCACAACTCGACGTCGAGATACCGATCGACATGCGCCCGATCGTACTCCTCGTCACCGGTGACCGGTGCGATCGACTGGGCCGGAGTGATTCCGGCACCAATCCCAAGCACCAGCACGGTCATGAGGCTGGTCTTAAACGTTGTGCGCAACATTGCCAATCACTCCTTTCAGTTATTTAAGCAGCTCACTCGTTTTTGTTGACGCTTTGGGCTGTCCCCACTGGTCATCGTGAACCGGACGCACCGGCGGGGCCAGTTCGAGATTGCCCTCTACCGACTGCCAGGCCCACTGGAACCCGACAGTCCCGGACGGGGTTATTGACGTGATTCTGATCTTGGCGTAATGATTGTCACTTGTCCAGATGATATAGGTGTGGCCGACAATCGCCTCATAGTAGCCTAGCTCCGACCAGCCGAACTCCGGCGCCCAACCGACATCGTCAAACTCCGCGGTGTATCCTAAATCCTGAATATCGGTCTGGTTGGGAGTGAAGACACCGGCGTTCAGATACACGATGCCGTCGGCTCTGTCGACATAGACATCCGCCACCTCGGAATCCCAGGCCACGTTGGCATGTGTGGCGAGATTGAACCCGGCAAGGTTCGGCGCGAGGTCGTTAGGCTGCATCGTGCCGATATCCTCCGGCCTTGGGGTATCGAACACGTTCTCCGCAGAAAGCGGCGACTCCTGGCCGGCGTTGTCAACTGCCGTGACAGCGTACCAGTAGGTCACACCATTCGTAGCGCCGAAATCCCGGTACTCGTAGATCAGCAAATCCAGGTTGGGATTTGGCACGGCATCGACGTTAGCGATCGCCACGTAACCGGTCGTGGCCTGAAGCGAACGATAGACTCTGTAATAGTCGACATCCTTTTCGTAGATGCCGTTCCAGATCACCAGAACGCTGCTGTTGCCAGTGATAGAGTAAACTCCCTGAGGCGTGGCCGGAACTCTGTCAACCGGCGTAACTATGTTGTCGTCTTCGTCGCAACCGGCCAAACCGAGGGCCGCCAGGGCAAGAATCATGGTCAGAACTTTTGTCATAACGTTTTGTCTCCGTGTCCAAAGCAACATCGTTTCCACGCTTGTACAAACAAGCTGCGTGCCTGACGCGGTATCTTATTGTGAAGTAACGGGATACGCCGACGATTCGAGCCGTACGTTGGCCGTACAGGCACAAAAACTGTGCACAGGGACTTACCAGCGCACAGAAAGGCTCAGGCCGGACGAGATAAGTTGTATTCTTTGATTTTGGTGCGCAGGGTATTCCTGTGAATGCCCAACCGCTCGGCGGTCATCCCGATATTCCAATCGAGCTGGTTCAGGCAGAATAGAATGTGCTCTTTTTCAACCTCGGCCATTGGCCGGATTCTACCGGACGCCGTGGCCACAGTGTCATGTTCGAGACCGGCCAGATCGTTTCGAGTGAGACTGGTCGAGCGCGTGAGAATGATGGCACGCTCGATTATATTCTCCAGCTCGCGCACGTTCCCCGGCCACGAATACGCCGTGAGCGCCGCGGCGGCCGAGGCATCCAGGCCGCGCACTTCTCTACCGATCTTGCGCGCGTACTTCTCGATAAACTTCTGAGCCAGGAGAAGCACGTCGCCGGTGCGCTCTGCTAGGGGCGGCAGATGGACGTTGACGACATTAAGCCGGTAGTAGAGATCCTCGCGGAGGACCCCTTCTTTGACCATTTTATCCACATCGCGATTGGTGGCGGCCAACAGTCTCAAATCGAGCTTGATCTCACGCACCGAACCAAGCCGCTCAATACTCCGCTCTTCAAGAACGCGGAGCAGCTTTACCTGCATGGTCAGCGGCATTTCCCCCACTTCGTCGAGAAAGAGCGTGCCGCCGTCGGCAAGCTCGAATCTCCCCTGGCGGGCGCGATCCGCGCCGGTGAAGGCTCCCTTCTCGAAACCAAAGAGCTCGGATTCCAGAAGTGTTTCCGGAAACGCGGCACAGTTGATCGCCACCAGCCGCTTGTCGGCGCGCGGCGAGAGTGCGTGGATGGCGCGTGCCACCAGCTCTTTCCCGGTGCCCGACGACCCCGTAATCAAAACAGTCGTATCACGCGGAGCCACCAGGGCGATCATCTCGCGTACTTTCTGGATGGCCGTCGACTGGCCGATTATTTCGGTCTCTGGAAAGAAATCCTTCAGCCGCTCGCTTAGAACCTGGTTGTCGACAACGAGTCGATTCTGCGCCGCCGCTTTCTCCAGGCGAAGCAGAAGCTCGTCGAGGTCCTGCACCGGTTTGGTGATATAGTCAAATGCGCCGGCGCGCATTGCCTCGACCGCCGATTCTACTGAACCGAACGCGGTCAACACGATCACCTGGATGAAGGGATTTATGCTGCGCAGCTTCTGGAGCAGTTCCAGTCCGCTCATGCCGGGCATCTTCATGTCCACCACCGCGAGCGGGGCGAAGACTTCGTGATAGAGATCGAGCGCCGCCTGGCCACTGTCAGCCTGGGTAATCTGGTAGCCGTGTGATTCCAAAAATCCGGCCAGCAACTGACGCTGGTTGGCCTCGTCGTCAACAAGCAGCAGCTTTTCTGAGGGCATGGCGCGAATCTATTGTCTGGCTGGTGGTCAGACAAGAAAAAAGCCCGCCGAGGGCGGGCTTGTCGATAGCAGAGCAGGTGGCGAATCAATCGCCGCCAAAGAACACTTTGATACCGGCATGAATATCGATCACCCCGGCCGTCTCACCGAATGGGTAGGCAAGGTCTCCGTAGTCACCCTCGACATCTTTGGTCAGCGCCGTGTGGTAGTTGGCCTCGGCATACAGGCCACCATAATCGAACGTGTAATAGAACAGTCCGCCGCCGACCCCGAAGGCAAACGCGGGGTTGTATGACAGCTCGCGGTATTCATAGCCGGGAATGTTACCGTCGTACACTCGGGTGGCGAATTTGACGACATCGACCCCCGCGTGGCCCTTGATATAGGGCAGAAAGTTGGACTCGCCCTGAAAGTAGTATTTCACGTAAGCGGCCGGGCTGATCAGGCGATGATTCATGGATCGTGGCTCGGCTTCATCGGCCTCAATCCCAAATTGGGCGTAGTTCATGGTGACTCCGACCACCAGGCTCGGCGTCAGGAAGTGCCCGACATCGAAACCGACATTAAACCCGAACCGGGCACCGATCTTCTCCGTGACTCCCTCTGTGGTAACACTCCAGTCGGAAAGACTGCTCATCGGCAGCGCCCCGCCGCCGTAAATGCCTACTTCCATGAAATCCTTGACGGACTCTTCATCGGCTTCCTGGGCCGCGACCGGGGAGCAGCAGAGCGCACC
This sequence comes from Candidatus Zixiibacteriota bacterium, assembly GCA_040752815.1. Lineage (NCBI taxonomy): Bacteria > Pseudomonadati > Candidatus Zixiibacteriota > Candidatus Zixiibacteriota bacterium. The sequence continues at coordinate 7,926 of JBFMGC010000037.1, read as the reverse complement.
GATCAGCACCGCCAGGAGCAAGGAGAACCTTTTCATCGCCATAACCTCAAACGCAGAAGATTTGTCGTTGCATCCCAAAGCTATGCGACCCAACGGTCGCGCCAACGAGGGGCCAAGATAAGGATTGGCCCAAGGGCTTGTCAACAGCATAAGTCCAGAAGATTCCAGACGCTTCCGGAGCAGCGATCAATCGGGTGGGCGCAGGGAAATTGCTCGCAAACCTGGCGCAACACGCCTTATGTGTGCGTGGTGGACGTCCTCGTCCACCACGATTCTCCACACCTCGGGTCACTCGCACCGCCGCCCGATCCCTGGCGCACCAGGAGGTACGCCAGGCACAAGTGGTGGTCGGCCCCTTCCGTGCCGGCGGTCGGCCCCTTCTGTGCCGGCGGTCGGTCCCCTTCAGTGGTGGCGGGCGACCCTGCCCGACAGCCCGCGCCAAAAAACAAGTTGTCCGAGGGCCACAATGTCGTATTATTGCCCGCTTTAAGGGATTGGTAACCGGCTATGAAGGTTCTTATTGTCGGTTCCGGGGGTCGCGAACACGCGATAGCCTGGAAGCTGAAACAGTCCAAAAAGATCCAAAAGCTGTTCTGCGCGCCCGGCAACGCCGGGATGATGCGAATCGCCAAGTGTGTGAATATCAAGGCCGACGATATCGAGCGCCTGGCTGAGTTCGCCACCAGTTCGAGAATCAACCTCACTGTGGTCGGCCCGGAACAGCCGCTGGCACTCGGTATTGCCGATGAGTTCAAGCGCCGCAAACTGAAAGTGTTCGGTCCCGAGAAGTCCGGTGCCCGCCTGGAATCATCGAAAGCCTTCGCTAAGGAGTTCATGCAGCGGTATCACATACCGACTGCGGCGTTCAAGGTTTTCGACAATCTCACCGAAGCTGTCGGGTTCTGCAAGGGCATGGAGTTCCCGACTGTGATCAAAGTCGACGGCCTGGCTGCCGGTAAGGGTGTCATCATCGTCCGGGATTTCAAACAGGCCACCGCGACGCTGGAACAGATTTTTGTGGAAAAGAAGTACGCTGAGGCCGGACACAAAGTGGTGATCGAATCCTGTCTGAGCGGCCAGGAAGTCTCGATAATGGTAATCACCGACGGCAAGAGCTATATCCCCCTTCTGCCGAGCCAGGATCACAAGCAATTGCTCGACGGTGACACCGGTCCCAACACCGGCGGTATGGGAGCCTACTGTCCGGCTGAGTTTGTCACCGAAAAAGTCATGTCACAGATTACACAGTTTGTTCTTGAGCCGGTGATCGCGGGTCTGCGAAAGGAAAACATCCCATACAGGGGTGTGCTTTACGCCGGACTGATGCTTACCGATGCCGGCCCCAAGGTACTCGAGTTTAACTGCCGCTTCGGTGATCCGGAAACCCAGGCCGTTTTGCCACTGCTGAAAACTGATCTGCTGGAAGTGATGAAGGCTACAGTCGACGGCCAATTGGACAAGCTGCCCAAGCTGGAATGGCGACGCGGATCGGCTGCCTGTGTCGTGCTGGCGTCGAAGGGTTACCCTGGTGAGTATCAAACCGGGTTGCGGATATCGGGACTGCAGAATGTCGGCGAGGAGGGGGCGTATATCTTTCATTCCGGAACCCGTAAAGACGACAACCAGTGGGTAACTTCAGGCGGGCGCGTGCTTGGTGTTATGGGCATGAATGGTAATCTTAAGGCGGCTCTGGCCAAGGCATACCGGATCGTCAAACGAATCAGGTTTGACGGCGTCCATTATAGACGTGATATCGGTTTTCGCGTGTTAGACGAGCAGAAGCGAGAAGAGAATGCCTAAAGTACTTATCGTTGTGGGATCCAAGTGCGATCTTGAGTACGCCGAGAAGGCGTCTCAGCAGTTGAAAACTCTGGGGATTGAATCGACCACCGAAGTCTCGTCGGCGCACCGCCACCCCGAGCGCACAGCCCAACTGGCGAAGCAGGCGCAATCCGATGGCTTTGAGGTGGTGATCGCCATGGCCGGCCTGGCGGCTGCTCTGCCGGGGGTTGTAGCCGCGCACACGATACTTCCTGTTATTGGGGTGCCGCTGCCGGCGGCGCTCGATGGACTCGACTCTCTGCTGGCAACCGTGCAGATGCCGCCCGGGATTCCGGTGGCGGCGGTTGCAATCGGCTCGCCGGGAGCCACCAATGCCGCCGTTCTGGCCGCAAGAATTCTCGCCCTAAAGTATCCTGAGGTCAGGAGGGCACTGGACTCTCACCGGGCCGGCTTGTAACATCCGGCGGGATCAAATCGTCCTGGAAATTGTATTAGGTCTTGTAGATTTGCCATTTTGAAAGGAGCAATGATGATTCGTCGAGGTCTTCAATTCTCGTTAATTGTGTTCTCGCTCGCCGTGAGTCTGGGCAGCATTTCCGGGTACGCCCAGGAGGGGACGAAAGACGACGCCACCGCGGCCAAGGAGGCGTACAACGAGGGTATCAAGCAGATGCAGGGCGGCAATATGGATATGGCCATTACGATGTTCCAAAGCGCCATCTCCAAGGACCCGGATTACGTCGATGCCCGCCTGAACCTGGGTGTCGCCTTTTTCCAGACGGCGCGGTTCGATGAGGCCCTCGAGCAGTTCCAGATAGTCGTGAAGAAGAACCCGCAGAGTGTCGACGGTTACGCCAATCTTGGGCGCGTACAGAATAAGTTGAAACGCCGCGTTGAGGCCGAACAGGCTTTTCAGTCGGCGCTGGCAATAAGGCCGGATGATCCGGCAATCCTTGGCGAGCTCGGCAAGATACAGTACATCGGCAACAAGTACGCCGATGCCACGGCAACTTTCGAGAAGTGCCATTCCGGCGGGGGCGGGGACGAGACCACCTACTACTATCTGGGCAAGTCATATCAGAAGCAGGAGAAGATGTCTCAGGCAATCGCGGCGCTTGACAAGGCACTGACTTTTGACTCGAAGAACTACAACGTGCACTTCGCGCTTGGGCAAATCCACCTCGGTCAGCAGAAGTATTCCAAGGCAGCGGCCGCGTTTAAGGCGGCAATGGGTGCCGACCCCGGCAAACACCAGGCCTCGTATAACTACGCGGTAGCGGTCGAATCGGAGTTCCCGGATAACATCGATGCCAACATCGCCAATTGGAACGCATTTATAAGGCATGCGCGCAACAACGCAAAAGCCAAGAACGACGTGGCTATCGCCGAGCAGCATGTCAAGGACCTGCAGGAACGGAAGACCAAGCTCCAGGAGCAGTAGGTTGTGCGAGGCGGTCATCGCCGCCAGTAATCCAAACCCCGGTCGGCCTGGCCGAGGTTTCTCATTGCAGGACTTCGTCAGACAATGGAAAGCCCCGCAGTGGTTACCCGTCTGCGGGGCTTGAGGCACTAAGACCTACAGGGGTTTATTTGTTGTCGAAGACCACTCTGGAGAATTCCTCCCAGTCGATATACTCCTCGTCACCGTCGGCGGCGGTTACGATGATGCCCTTGTTGTCCTCGTCGACATCATTCGATCCGCGCAGCCGGAATACCCTACCATCCGAAACGGTTACATCGGATGAGCGCCCGGAGTTCTTTTCAATCTGCTTAATCAACCCCATCTCTATCTTGAACTCCATGTCGCGGTAGTTTCCGTTGAGCAGCTCCCAGCTGTACACCTCATCATCGTCCCAGCAGATTTCGCCCGAAAACTTCTCGCCGTCCTCAGTATAGACCGTGCCCTTGAGCTTTCGACCGCCGTCGAAGTCGGCGTACCTGACAGCTCGCGGGGCCGTCTTGAACTCGAGCTTCTCAAACTCGCCCCAGCCCACACTCACCTGACCGAATGCCGGATCGCACACGATTATACCCCTGTTCCCCTCATCTACATCGTTGGATCCGCGCAGCAATACGGTGTCGCCGGCCTTCATAGCCACTTCGGCCCCGCTGGAACTATAGCGTGAGATCGACGAAATCCTTCCGAACGGCACCTTGCGGCTGCGGCGGCGATCCTCACCATCGAGAATGTCTTCCTCGAAAAGTTCGTCAACATCCCAGCAAATGAAACCGGTAAACTCATCGCCCCGCCTCGTCGAGACCGTGCCGTACAGACGTTCCCCGAACACCGACGGCTTCCCGGAACCGGCATCGCTGAATTCTATCAGCTCGATATCCTCCCAGGAGAACTCCACCTCTCCCTCATTAACGTCCTCGATGAGGATTTCACGAATACTGGTGCCGATGTCGGTCGACCCGTTGTAGAGCTCGATCTCTTCTCCGCTCTTCAGAATCAGCAGGGCGCGATCATCATCAGTCACTTCAAGCGATCTCAGGTGCCCAAACCTGATGCCTGATTCGGACGCTGAGCCCTCGAACACAAAACCGTAGTTGTCAGGGCCGGTTGAGAGGTCCAGGCCGAACAGCTTCACCGACGATCGACGGCTGCTGTACTTGCGACGCGTGGAACGGGAGCTGTGCTCGCGCTTGTCCCTGTCACGGGTGCCGTCCAGGATGTCCACCCACGATCCCTCATTCTTGTCCCACCGTATCAGCCCCTTGAAAGTGTCACCATCGACAGTACGAATTGTTCCGGAAATTCGGCCCGAGTTATCGGCCATCGTCGGCAACCCGATCGCTGTCATCGCCAACGTCAGTAACCACAGGTGTATCGGCTTTACCATGCAGCCTCCAGCAAGTTCCTGTCTCACAGGTAACGAATACGAAAAAGGCCGCCCAAGGTTTACTCGGCGGCGATTTTTTTTCCATGGAGGACGGGTTTACTTGATCAGGACCATCTTGCGGACCAGCGAGATGCCAAAGGCCCGGATTCGGTAAAAGTATATGCCCGACGGGGCCTCGCGGCCGTCATCGAATCGGCCATCCCACAGCAGCTTATGCACTCCGGCCGGCAGTACCTCACCGGCCAGGAGCGAAACTCGCTGGCCCAGGATATTGAAAACCTCGAGTTCGATCACGGCCTGGCGCGGCATTTGGACAACTATTGTGGTCGAGGGATTGAACGGGTTGGGGTAGTTCTGCTCCAGCGTAAAGGCCTGCGGAAGTTCAGCCACGGGATCAGCGTCCACGCTGGTTGGGTCGTCTATCCTGATCAGGCCGGGTAATGCCGACGGATGACGGCGATCTCCTGACGGCCCGACCGTAACCGCAGCTAAACGATGTGAAACCGCCTCACCCGCCTCGAAAACACCCGTGGTTTCTTTGGCCGTGAGACGTACCCAAACCAAGTCAACAGCCGAGGGGGCCAGAACACTTCCGGTGTGGGCGCCGGTGACGGTAATGCCCATCACCCCCAACACCGTGTCCACGGTACTGTTGACGGTCATGACGTCAGCCAAACCGGCATCCACTGTCACGCCATCCACACTCACCAAGTCGGGGTCAAAAGTAAGTGGAAGAATAATCTGTTGTGTCGAGTCGTGTAGGACGACTTGCACCGCGAATGAGTCTGCGGCACCGGCGGCCATGTCCAGGTCAGCGACTATGATGGTGTCCCGGCCGGGCAGAAGGTAGTCCATCACCACAGGGAGGTTCACAAACTGATGAAAGGCGTAAGGGTCGGCAAACTCCACCCGGGACACGTTTAGACCATGGCTCAGAGCGGCGGTGTTCACGGTCAGCCGGACGGTGTCGTTATCGCTGCCGAAAAGCGTCCCAGCCTGCAGCCATGACCCGAAAGCCGTGGCGGCCCAGTTGAGCGCTCCCGTTCCGGCGTTACGAACCACGGTGAATAGATCAAGGCTGTCCAGCCTCTCACCGGCGACGTAGAAGCTGTCTGGATCAAGTTGGATGTACGGCGAGTTATCCGAGGCTTCAACCCTCACCCAAATTGTTTGCGGCGAGTTGATCGCCCCTTCGGCCACGACCTGAATGGAATCAAATAAAACCCCCGAGGACAAGGTGGCTCCGCTAGCCCAAACCGAAACGACCGTATCATCTATCCCCGATACCGGTTCCGCGTGCAGCCAGTCGAGCGCCTCGGTAATATGCCAAGTCAGATGTCCCGCACCGACGTTAGCGATGCTGACAGCCTGACTTGCGGAGTCCTCAAGTCCTGCGAACACTCTGAAAAAGAGCGTGTCCTCGGAGAGGCGCAGGATTGGAGCGGTAACATCGAGCCGCACTGTCACCTGCACCGACGAGTCAATGTTGTCGAGGTCGAACAGCGTCAAGGCTCCCAGATACGATCCGTACGAAAGTGTGTCCGCAAGTATCGAAACGGTTACTGTAGCCGGCGTTACCCCGTCCGACGGCGCTGCCTGAAACCAATTGTGCGACCTGAGTACCCGGAAATGAAGCGGATTGTAACCGTAGTGGTCGATTCTCATCGGTTGCGGGTCAGGCAATTCTCCGCCTGCGAGCATCTCGAAACGAAGTGCATTCGGAGTTGGCACCAGAGTGGGATCGTTGTAGCGGGTTATCGAGGCGAATATGTCATAGTGTCCGTTGCGTTTATCGGCCCAGGTGATGTAGCGATAGCGGCCATCGAGGGCCACGTCGGCCTGCAACTGCGCTGAATCACCCAAGCTGTTAGCGCGGAAATTCGCCTCGCGGATGACCCCGTCGACATCGATCATCTGCCCGACAATATCGTACGACTGGGCGGTGCCCGATGAATCCGACCAGATCATGGCCACGTTGCCGCGGCGGTCGGCGGCGATACTCGGCTCGCGCTGGGCGCGCTGGGTGCCGTCCTGGTTGACCCGGCTTTCGACAGCAACAGGCGTCATCATGGTGTCGAACTTGCGCGCATAGATGTCGGGATTCGCCGGATAGACCCCGTTGCGCCAGTCTACCCACACCACCGTGAAGTGCCCGGCCCCGTCGGCAGCCAGGTCGGGAAAGGCCTGTCGCGACGTACCCGTGTTCGAGTTGACTTTCACGTTTACTCCGAGACGGCCGCCGGACAAATCGTATCGCTGTACAAAGATATCATCATTGCCGAGGCGATTGTCGTACCAGGCGACTGCGAACCAGCCCTCAGGGGAGACCGTCACTCTCGGGGCGTGTTGCTGGGCCGTGCCGGTATCGTCATTGACGCGGAAGTTCGCGCCGACACGGGATCCGTCGGACCCGATCGACTGGCCGTAGATATCCCAGTTCCGGTTTCGATAATCAGCCCATACCACCACCCCGCCACCCCAGGGCGAAAGAGCGATATCAGGTGTCTCTTTCAAGGAGTCGGGAAGCTCGATTGTTAAGGCGGAATTGCTCGCTATGGGTGCGGCGGATGTATCCAGTTTCTGGATGTAGATTCGGGGATCAAAGGGATAGATACCATCGCGGAAGTCCTTCCACACCAAGGTGTACGTGCCGGCAAGATCGGCCGCGATCGCCGGTTCGGCCTGATAGGCGGTTCCGGCATCATCGTTTATGCGACGATTAACACCGAGAGCGGCGCCATCGGCGGAGAATCGTTGAATAAAGATATCTGCTGAGCCTGAGCGACGGTCGACCCAAGTGATCACGAAGCTGCCGTCGGAGGACACTGCAATACGGGGGTGGTCCTGATCAGATGAGGTCCGATCGTCATTGACAAGAAAATCGCTTCTATCGGCGAGCACGCTACCGGCAAGGCAGGAGATCGCCAGCAACAGGATTAATGCCGGGTATGACTTCGCACAGTTCACCACAGTGCGACTGGCAACAAGAATGCCCGCCCTTCCGGGCGGGCGAGCTTTCTTGATGTTTTTGGTAAGCCGTTGCGTTGCCGAATCTTAAGATTCGAGGCGGCCGGGCCTCCGAACCGAATCGGCACCGCGGCCTACCTGCCATGGAAATCAGTTCCGCTCCTGGCGGAGCTAATTTCCACGACCGCTAACGGACCTTCTTCTTATGGCGATCGGCGCGTCTACGTTTTTTCCGCTTGTGCGTTTTGATCTTCTGGCGTTTGCGTTTTTTTCCGCTTGGCATTCAGCCTCCGTGATGTTGCCCGCCGCAGGTTAGAGCGAGAGCTTGGTGATC